>DAOSBX010000033.1:32800-37263 GCA_035361075.1 Candidatus Hydrogenedens sp.
TCATGCCTTCCTCACCCCCTTCCGAACTACCCTCCAATGAACCCTCAGTCATGCCCTCTGTTGGGGTGGGTTCTAAATCGATAAAGTCAGGAATTCCATTGTTGTTTTTGTCGGATGTACCTTCTATTTGGTCGGGTATTCCATCATTATCACTGTCGAGGTCAAGTAGATTTGGAATACCATCATTATCATAATCACCGACACCTTCAATAATGTCTAAGATTGTGTCATAGTCAGTATCTTTTGATGTAATTACGGGGATAAATTGGACTGTTTTTTCTATTTTGTTGTGTGAAACAAAGGACAAGAGTCCATAAGTTCTATAATATAGGTAATTATCTTCGTTGAAATTGAATTCCAATTCGGTATTATTTTTAGCAAATGAAAAAACGTTTTGAATTGCTGGGGAATGGATAGAGAATGATTTTTCCTTTAAGTTATATAAGTATCTATATTTAGGTTGGCCAGGTACCTGTTTTGGCATTTGGTCAACAACAACGGGTATATCTTTGTTAATCTTTGACTCGCAGAAAAATCCAAAACTGCTATAAGTATTTGTTAATTTTAGGTCTTTTGCATTTACTATCATGACCATTGTATTTGTTCTAAATAAGTTTGTGTCGTATTCAGAACTATTGAACTCATTTATAGGGTATTGAACAGTAGTGGTTTGGTCTTTGAGGTCAGATAGAATGGATACAAATACATCTGAGGATGGGGGAGGAACATTCCCTGAATAGTTAGTCCCATTATATAATGAGTAATCTGAATGTCCATCATGGTTCGTATCTATATAGATGGTAAAAGTAACTTGACTTGGTGAATTCCAGGGGCTATAAGTAGAAATTAGAAAGTAAATTTTAGCATTTTCAATGTCCTCAGGATTATCAAGGTAGGAGAGATTATCGGTAATACCGACATAGTGAATATTTCCACATCTAAAGTATTCTGGCAGGTTATTCTTCTTTTCGCCGATACCTTTTAGTTCGTAAAGGGATATGAAGGATATATAATCAAATGGGAAATTGTCACCTGTATGCAAATCTTTACCCACAACATTTAACGTGGACGTAGTTTGAGTACTTAAATCTAATGATGAAGGAACCAAATTAAGATCAGAAACAGGTCGGGGTTGGGCATAAACAGGAAGCTGTAGAGTCTTAAAACTATCTTTTTCATATAACATGAGTTTGCCACTAAATTCACTTATCCAGGCCCTATTCGGTTCATAATAACGTGAGTCAATAGAACCTTCTCTTGTATGTTTCAATGCTGTTGCGTCAATATCAAGTTTTATTTGTAAATCTATGTAATCTTCTGGATTTATCTGAAAGGTTGTTTGATTGGGCAAGACAAGATTTACCCCATCTATAGTTGAATAGGGAACAAAGTACATATCAAATGATTTTATTTGATTAGATTTATTTTCAATACGAACCCATTTCTCTTCATTTGTAGATTCAGATACTTCAAAAGTTTCGAACGTTAAGGAAACTGCCTCTGGATTATCCCTGCTATAGAACAGCACATCCGTCATCATATTGTAAAAGATATTATTAACCCCGACACCTCCAACTTGAGGTGGGGCAGAAATGATCTCATTATTCAGTAAAAGGAAGACATCAAAGACTGCATTATTCATAAGAATCGTCTTTATTTCTTGCGGGGTAAGAGATGGATTAAGTTCTTTTAGTATTGATGCAACTCCTGAAACATGAGGAGCAGACATTGATGTTCCTGAACTTGTTTGACTTAAAGGGTTTGAACCCAAATTGGCTGACTTTATTCTTACACCTGGTGAAGAAATGTCAGGTTTTAATATGACTTTTCCAGATGAAGACATGGCAGGTCCTCGAGATGAAAAATAGGCTAAACGTCCTGGAATACCATTTGTTATATTAGGGTCGTTATCCTCACAGGCGGAAACCGCAACCACATGTTCTGCGGAGGCAGGTGTCCCTAATGCGTAGTAACTATCTCCACGATTTCCTGCAGATACTATAATTAAAACACCTGCTTTTGTAGCATTATTACAGGCGATGCTTTCAGGGGTATCAGAAAAACCATAATCTTCACCTAATGATAGGTTTAATATATCTAAATGGTCTGAAAAATCTCCATCCTGGTTCGGGTCTACAGCCCATTCAATTGCAGGAATAAGAATGTCACTTTTTGAACTTTTGGAAAAAATCTTTAAGGCAAATAATTCTGTTTTTGGTGCAATCCCAGGATAAACTGAGAAAGGATTACCCATTGTTTGTTGTGTGTAATCATCAGTATAGGTTATACCATTATCTAAAACACCATAGCCACCTATAATCCCTGCGACATGTGTCCCATGTCCATTTTGGTCGAATGGGTCAGGGTCAGGTATAGGAATATTTTTACCATAAACCTCTGGGTCATAGTCTTCTCCTACGAAATCATATCCCCCAACAATTTTATCTGTTGGAAATGGGACATCACCAATAATTGTAGGGTCGTTATTATTGTAATCCTCTTGAAGACCTGAACCACCAAAGTCTTTATGAATGTAGTCAATACCCGTATCGATGACACCAACTCTTATATTTTTGCCTGTTAATTGGTAGGTGTCCCATATCGGTGGAACCCCTAAAAATTGGAGGCTGTATTGTAAGTTCAAACTCACCCTTGATAAGACATGGATAGATTTAACTTCTGGCATTTCCTTTATCTGTTTCATTTCAGTTGGAGATAAAAAGATGGCTATCCCATTAATAACACGTCTAACTTTAAATAGGGGATTGTTGATAGAACTCTTTTGCTGTGATAGTTTATTTAGAAATAATGTTTGTTCTTTATTAATTTTGTCGATATGTTTCTTTAAGTTTAACTTTTTCTCTGAATCGGTTATTTTTAATTTTTTGATTTGTAGATAATAATCAACACCACAAGGAGTATTTAACTCAATCAGCACAGGCAAATCATCAGCAAATATTGCTACTGGCACGAAAATAAAAAAAACAAGGAACATTAAAACGATTTTCTTTTTGATTGACTGCATATAAACCATTTCTTTTTTGTGATATAATTTATAATTTATTGCATTATAAAAAACCTATAATACATTTTTATCATGCCACAAGACCTATATAATAAAACGTATCATACAGAATTAACAAAAGTTACATGGATAGGTTTTTTCTTAAATCTTATCCTTGTCTTGTTAAAAATTGTTGTTGGCTATTTCAGTCGTAGTCAAGCACTGATTGCGGATGGCTTTCATAGTCTCTCTGATGGTGTAACAGACCTTGCAGTGCTTTTAGGGAAACATTTCTGGACTGCTCCTGCTGATGAGGAACATCCACATGGTCATGGTAGAATAGAGATGCTAATAACTATTTTTATAGGTATTTTATTAGGTATTGCGGGTATATTTTTAGCATCAAACTCTATAAAAACGCTAAGTATTGACAGGAAAGAAACAATTTTATCACTACCAATAATTATTATTGCTGGTTTTTCAATAATATCAAAAGAAATCTTATATCGTTATACTGTTTTTATTGGGAAGAAGATTCAATCATCCGCAGTTATTGCAAACGCATGGCATCATCGTTCTGACAGCCTGAGTTCTATCCCAGTGGCAATTGCGGGGATAGGGATAATGATAAGCCCATCATACCAAATGTTAGACCCATTAGGAGCATTATTAGTGAGTATATTTATTATCTACTCTGCCTATCAGATAGTTCATCCTATGCTAAATTATTTGATTGACCAAGGGATGTCTAATAAAGAGATAGAACAACTAAATATGATAGCGAGGTCAATAGAAGGTGTTAAAAGTATCCATGCCATTAGGAGCAGACATATAGGTGGAGGAATTGCTATTGACCTTCATGTATTAGTAAATCCAGAACTAACTGTAAAAGAGGGGCATTTGATATCAGGGAAAGTAAAGCGCGCCTTATTGGAAAGAGGAGAGAATATTATTGATGTATTAATTCATATAGAACCTTATGAAGAGAAACCAAAAGAGGAAGAGAGTCATAAAATGTAAATGTATATAAGACAATAATAATATAAATTATAATAATGAACATAGTAATTCATTTAGGTTTTCAACACGATATTTCGTAATAATACTGAAATATAAAACAAAATTAAGTCCATCTAAACATAAAATATTTTCACTCTAAAGCAATCATTTCCATTTACTTTCAAAATGGATAGTTTGTTTATAGTTGTTTAATAATTTTACTTGATTTAATATTTACACTACTGTTTATTCATTGATTAACTATATTCGAGTAAACCAATTCTTATTATTTTTCTCCTATAAAATTATATTATTACACATGTTCTGCTTGTGATTAAAAGAGTAACACACGCAGGAGTGGCTGGGGTTCTATAAATATTTTTTTATGAGGATTAAAAAAAAATTAATTTAAAAAATGATGATATTAAAGTTGAATTTTATTTTTTTATTTTGGCAAAAT
>DAOSBX010000034.1 GCA_035361075.1 Candidatus Hydrogenedens sp.
ACACAGAGAACCACAGAGTTTTTTCAATCCTTTCCTCTTATCCTCTGTGGTTAATCAGTTTTAATCTATTGTATATGCTGAATTATATGTGATTTTCAGTAGTGGGGATAGTTTGATGTATAATATTGTTTTCATTTTTTATTTTGTTTTTTAGGAAGAGTGCGAATGGATACTGCTTCAACCAAAAAGATGGTACTTTTTATTTCTATTTTAAGTTCATTTTTGACGCCATTTATGGGCTCTGCTGTCAATATAACCTTGCCATCTCTTGGTAAGGAATTGTCTGCCAGTGTGGTTATGTTAAATTGGGTTACCACGTCCTATATTCTTACCTCTGCAATTTGCCTTGTTCCCTTTGGAGTGATAGCAGATTTATATGGTAGGAAAAAGGTGTTCCTTTATGGTATTATTCTGTTCACTTTTTCATCGTTTCTCTGTTCCATATCTGTATCTATTTTTACATTACTCCTGTTCAGGGTTTTGCAGGGGATTGGTGGGGCTATGATTATGGCAACAGGTATGGCAATTTTGACCTCCGTATTTCCTTCTGGGGAACGTGGCAAAGCGATAGGTATTAGTACTTCTGCGGTTTATCTTGGTTTATCTCTCGGTCCATTTCTCGGTGGAATTTTAACTCAATATGCAGGTTGGCGAAGTGTTTTTCTTACCATTTTGCCTATTGGATTAGCAACCATTATTCTTATTATCTGGAAATTAAAAGGTGAGTGGAAAGAGTCTAAGGATGGGAAAATAGACTGGTTAGGCTTTTTTCTGTATCCACTGTCTATAATATCTTTGATGTATGGCATATCTATTTTACCTCGCTCTTTATCGTGGTGGCTAATCATAGTAGGTTTTTTATGTCTGTGTTTATTTGTTTTTTGGGAGAAACACCAAGAAAATCCATTAATTAATACAACTATTTTTCGGGATAACACTATTTTCACTTTTTCCAATATTTCCGCATTGATTAATTATAGTGCTACTTTCGGCGTTACTTTTTTACTTGCTTTGTATTTACAATATATAAAAGGAATTAATCCTCAAAGGTCAGGGATGATTTTGCTTGCCCAACCATTGATGATGACTATTTTTTCACCTTTCGCTGGACGAGCATCTGATAAGATTGAACCGCAACTTGTTGCATCCTCAGGTATGTTTTTGAATGCGGTAGCCCTGTTTATGCTCATTTTTTTAGGTAAGAACACATCTTTATCCCTTGTCATTGCAAATTTAGCACTGTTGGGCATTGGCTTTGCCCTTTTTTCTTCTCCAAACACAAACGCAGTGATGAGTTCTATACCAAAGAGTCTTTATGGTGTTGCATCAGGGATTTTGGGCACTATGCGACTTACTGGACAGATGACCAGTATGGGCATTATTATGTTAATTTCAACGCTTTATATTGGCAATGTGCAGATAACCCCAGAATATTACCCTACATTCCTAATAAGTATGAAAATTTCTTTTGCGGTATTTGCGTTTTTGTGTTTCATAGGTATCTTTACCTCCATTGCACGTGGAAAATTACATAAAAATAAGTCAAATACAGATTTTTAACCTGCCTTAAATAAATCAACGTTATCAAAATGAAACATAAGAAATGTCCTCAAATATATACCCCTATATATACCCCATCTATTAATGAATTGGATGTTATTAATATGATGTAATTTATTGTGGTATAAGTCTAAGTAAAGCGACACCATGTCGGGGGATTGTTATTGAAAAATCTTTAGCATAAGTACCCAAATCTTTCTGTTGCCATAGGTTACGAACTTTTTGATTTTCTTTCAGTCCAATTTGTGCCCACTGCACAGAAATATTTTGTTCAATTTCGTCTAAATTGAATATTCCGATGGCAGTGCTCCCATCGTGAAGTGGTTTTAACCATATTTCGTAATATAGTTCCTTATTAGTAAGGACGGGATGTCCTTGAATGCCAGCTGGGTCTTGATTGATTTCGATAACTTCAGGATTGCACAATACATTTTTTGTAAACTCATCTAATTGTGTCATATCACCGCTGTAAAATAAAGGTGAAGCCATAAGACACCATAGAGACATGTAGGAATATTGTTCACTTGGTGTAAGGGGACAAGGCTTGGGTTTACCTAAAACGGTGGCATCTCCACTATAGCCTATGAGAATATAATCTGGGTCATTCCATGCACCAGGACCTGCATATTCCCAATAACTGGCGTTTTTTCGTGCAACCTCGTGGTATTGGAGTAATTCAAAGCCGAGGTCGCCAGCAGTTCTCCAACAATGTCCACCAACTTCTTTACCCCACTTCCATACTTCACCCATGCCATATTGACACAGGTTGAATACGATATCTCGGTTCAAATTTTTAAGTATTGCACCCATCTTCTGGTAAGGTTTTTTAAGGTTTTCAATTTCCTTAGGAGACAGGATACTTGAATAGGAACACCAGTCGTATTTTAGAAAGTCAAAGCCCCATTCTGCGAATTGTTTTGCATCCTGCTCCTCATGCTCATAGGTTCCTGTAAAATTGGCACATGTTTTAGGACCTGGTGACGTGTAAATACCTGCACGAAGCCCTTTGGAATGAATATAATCAGTCAGTTCCTTCATACTTGGAAAATGCTTGTTAGGGAGAATATTTCTATTCTCATCTCTGGCGGGACCGACCCGCATTGGGTCACGGTGGTTTTCTGAATTTGCCCAACAATCATCAATACTTACATATTGATAACCGACATCTGCCATCCCAGAGGTAATCATCACGTCGGCAGATTGCTTCATGATGTCTGCAGTAATTCTGTCATAGTGGGTATACCAGTGGTTCCAACCCATCGGTGGTGTTAGTGCCAGTGTGTCTCCCACAACAATGCTTAAATTGTTCTGGTCTTTTCCATGTTTATTTATTGCCGTGATTTGGACATTATATGTTTTAGGCTCACGACTTGCGATTGTGCCCGATATAATACCTTCCGAATTGACAGTTAATCCTTCTGGCAATCCTTCCAGTTGAAATTGGATTGGCCTCTCACCTGTGCAAGGGATACGGAATATAAAGGGGTTACCAGGTCTAACTGCAGTAATTCGTGGACTATTGATTTTTGGACAGGGAGATGAAGGTGGCGTTAGTATATACGGTTCTTCTTTAGGGCGAACCATAAGTTTTGGTTCTCCATCTATCATTGTAAAAACTGCTTCCGCTATATCCACATGGTCGTAGGATATGTCATCAAAGGCATCGTTGACAGAGATTATGAAGTTAGTTATCCCACGTAAATCGATTGAAACTTTTTCAGGTTTTTCTCCTCCTTTTAATATTCGTGTCGTATATAGAATCTTATTATCACCAAAAAATCGAGCTATAATAGACCCTTTGCCTTCTGTTTCATCATCTACTCCTATAGTGGCTTCAAATTTCGAGCCTGTACCATTCAAGTAAACATAGAACACAGCATTGGCATGAGTGCCAACACCTCGATTATATGTCCGCCCATGTAATTTAATCGGATTTCCTATACATGATAGATTTTTTTTGGGATGTTCACCCCAGCCCTGCTTAACAATTTTCAAATTTAAATTATCTAAATATACTTTATTATCCTGACCAAAACTGTTAATGGTTAAGGAAACCATAATTAAAGATAATAGACCCAATCTAAACATGTAATTATTAGAACTCAACTTTGAACTATTCATATCTTCTCCTTGTAGTAAAAATGTTTCTGGACATCTATTTTAATTTATCAAAATATAGAGAATAAAACATAGGAACATCTATACAAGATATATCTAAACGACAACGATATAATTACAAGGTTGCATTATAAATATAATGTAAATCCACTTTTTAATATAATCCTCTGCATTTCTAATCCCGTCGGCACAAAAAATGCTTGTGGTACCTTTTTAGTTTTCTAAGATTAATACACTTCTAATTCGACGATTTGAAAGAGGTTTTGTCCTGTGGAGTTAAGTAAGGGGATAACCTGTAAGTAACGGGCAGGATGCGGTGAAACTGTATCTTTTTGCCACCCACGATATTCGCCCTGACTTTTGTCTATAATGGTTTTCCAATTATTACCATCTTGGGATGTTTCGATGCGGTATTGATAATATCGTTCATCAAGGTTGAACAGAAGCATTTGTACACAGGTTATTGTTACAGTATCAGCGAATTGAATCTGTATTTTGCCGGGAATCTCACAGCATGCGAAGCCTGATGTCCCAGAGTAACAGTCAACATCGCCATCGATAGCCCATTCCGGATTTAGAGATAGGCAGAAACCGGAGGATGGTTCTATTACTTTTGTGCCGTTATTGCGGTGTGCCAGATTGAACCCGTTGTGATCTGGGATTTTATATTCTAATATTGATGGTTCCGTTCTTGGTGGCTGATATGTTTGCGTTATAAAGCGGGCAATTGTTTGATATATCTCCTGTTGTTTTTCATTTTCGCTTTTAACTAATTTATATATCGTGTCATTTGCTTGATACCACGCCATTGGTCTCTGGTTCCATTTAAACTGGGCACCCGCTTGTACGTATTTTAAGAATCGTAATTGGTGAACATCAGAATTTAAAATGCGGTCATCCAGTTCTATTTCTACACCACAATTAAATTGTTCCACCCGATAAGCAGTTAAGCCTAATCGAATATCACCACCTTTCCCCTCAAAGAAGTAATTAGGCTGGTAAAACATAAAGTCGAAACCTAACTTTTTCCATGCCCACACATTATTTGCAGTGAAGTAAGGGATCCAGAAGAAAAGGAGATTTGCCTGATGTATAATATCGGCAGTCTGTTTTACAGTGTTTTCCATTTCTGGCGGTATGGATTCTCCAAGCCAATAGAATCCTAATAGTTTTAAGTTTGAATAGTGTGCGGATGAAAACTCAGTAATTACTTTTTCGATATACCATCGTATTGCGGTAATTCTATCTGTCTCATTTTGAAAGTTTAGATTGGATGCCTCTGCAGAGAGGGAACCGAAATTTTTAAAATTCAGGCTTGGTTCAGGAATAGTAATGATAATGCCAATATCTTCTTTTATAACATTTTTGTTGTGAAGGTTTTTGACTGCCTCGTTTAGTTCATTCAGGCAGGTATGCCAAACCTGTGCTAACCATGCCCAATCTTTAACATCGGCAATCTGTTTTTCATTCTTTTCACCCCAGAAATATTTTCCATCAGAAGTACGATATTCAATTAATAAAAACGCATCAAAAAGAGGGGTTGAGTTTGCTGTTTCCTTATCATGATATATAAGATAGGGTATAAAATCATCTGCTTTCCACTGCCTTCGTGTGGATGAGCCGTGGTAAATTAAGCACATATTTTTTGGTAGAGTAAATAAGGGGGATTGGTTATTAATCTTTTCATTTGCCTGAACAGATGCAGTAGAAAAAAGGCTACACCACGTTACAAAAATTAATACAGTACATATAACCTTTTTCATTTTAGTAGTACCTTTTAAACATCGTTTCCCCCATTTTATTTATGTGTTAAACGTATATTTCGCTTCTTCGCTGTGTATTATTTATTTATGGGTATATATATTTTTTAGATAGTATCAGATATCAGCCTTCAACAGTTTTGAGTAATTCTTTAAGGTACTTTATACTCCGTTCGGCTTGTTCGATAGTTCCACATTCAACACTCATAACGATGTCCCGCGATGTTTTTTTCAAGATAGTAATAACCTTTGCCCAATCGATAACGCCATCACCACAAGCACAACCGACTGGCGTTCCAGTAACTTTCCCTCGCTCTGCTTCTGCCTGTTGCATGGCTATATCTTTTGCATGTAAATGAACTAATCTATCACTGACATGTTCCAGCCATGCAATTGGGTCTTGACCACTTAGGAAACTATTGCCCGTGTCGAAATTGATACCTAATATGGGGGATTTAACAAGGGAATAGATACGGTCTAACCCTTCGGGGGATTTGCTATATTGTTGATGAGGTTCTAATCCAATTAGGATTCCTCGTGGTTCTGCTACGGCACATGCTTCCATAAGAACATATCGCATCAGAACATGGTCTTCTTCTACGGAGGTCCATTTAGGTTTAGGTCCTTCGTCAGTATTGACTACGGGGGCACCACATTCTCCAGCAAATCGGATTCCCTGTTTTAGATATTCTGTGCTGATTTCTGGTTTACAAAGTGGACAATGGGAAGAAAGTCCAGATAGTTTGACACCTGCGTTTTCACACGCTTTTTTAATACGGTAAGGGTCATCTAACATGGAAACGCTGTGGAAATAACCTGCTTCGCTGAGTAGTTCTCTGCCCCAATGCACCATCGGCTCTACATATTCATAGCCCAATTCTGCCGCCTTATCGACACCCCACTCGAAGGGTTTATCTGCGTGGCGGACAAATTCTAAATTTATTCCGATACCTATTTTTCCCATAACTCAATCCTTTTCAGTTTAATTTCTATTATAATGCCACAGGTCCTTTTCCATCTTCATAGGTGTACATCTTACTGTTTTTCCATGACAGCATACCCATAATCAATGTTGTCTGGACTTCGAATGCCATATCAATCGGGCTTAATGTATTTTTATCTTTACGTATACAGCAATCGATAAAACTGCGGAGGTAATCGGTCAAGTTTTCTCCTTTTTGAATGGGTATTTTTTCGGGGTTTTGAGTTTTAAGTGCTTTAGCAGGCCAGAACACGATATCTTCCTCGTTTATTGTTAACGTCCCTTCCCATCCACGAATGACAGGGACTCGGTTTTGTCCACGAAGGGATGTCCCCTGATATTCATTTGCCTGCGTGCCTAAAAGTGCCAAGTCAGTTTTATTATCATAATTAATAAGCATGTCAAACGTATCAGGAATCTCCCTTTCCTCATAGCGTAATTTGCCACCGATACCGACGACAATCTTCGGCATGTGGACGCCGATAGTATAGACAACAGGAGTTAATATGTGGGGATATAAATCTGTGGACATTCCACCAGCATAATCTGCATACATTCTCCAGCGGAAGAAGCGACTAACATCAAATTCACGTTTTGGAGCATCTTCTAAGAACGCATCCCAGTTTAAGTCGGGTCCAGGTTTAGCGTTGGGGTCATCAATTGGCATACCTCTTTCGCCCCAATCACCTAATCGGAAATAACCGCATTCTACATGCACAGGTTGACCGATTTTCCCTTGTTCCACCAGTTCTTTCATCTGTTTCCAAACGCTGTCTGACATTGCCTGAGTTCCAATTTGGAAGACGCAGTCCGATTGTTTTACTGCTTCTGTCATCTGTTTTGCTAATTCCCATTGTGTCCAATGAGTCATGGGTTTTTCACAATATACATGTTTGCCTGCTTTTACCGCTTCTATTGTTTGACGGGCATGGTGATGGTCAGGTGTAGCAATAATAACAACATCAACTTCTTTATCATTTAGTAATTCTCGATAATCCATATATTTCTTGCCACCGTAAATATCTGCCAATTTATCTAAACGAGGGCGATATATATCACAAAATGCCTTGAACTGCACTGTTTTATCGTTATCTTGCAAATGTTTTACTACCTGAGATAAATGGGTACCACGTCCACCACAGCCAATAACGCCAATTCCCAGTCGATTGTTTTGAGCCATTGAACTCTTCACAGCGGATACGCTTGCAGTCGCAATTAATCCTGTTGCTGTCGTCTTGATAAAACTACGACGACTCATATTTTGATGTTTCTTCATTTGAGAATGTTCCATAATGTTTCTCCTTACAATAATTTTATGTTTATTTCCACACGTTATTTATCTCTTCAACTGCCTTTCCTAAATCCTCTTTTGTCTTTTCCCCATCCCATAAAACAAGGGCATGTTTACATAACACTTTATTTTTCGGTGGTATTTCAAACGTCTCTTTCCATAAGTTTCGTGTTGCAGATATATACACAAAAGGTGTTCTCATCGTAAACCAGCGAGATGGAAAACGAAGACTTTCCTGTGAGTCTACTATTAGCAAAGTGAACGTTCCTATTTCGTTTTTTACCACAATTCCACACCACGGAGCATTACGGAGATATTCATCACCTCGAACATTCTCCAAATTATCTTCTACGGGGGTAATAATATTTACATTTTCTAAAGGTGTCTTTAAAAGTCGCATTCCTAATCCGAAGTAATGATGCCCAGAAAGTTTAGCAGTATCTGTATCTGATGGATTCTCGAGGTGTGTTTCCCAAAATATTACATTGGCATTTTCCTGTGCCCAATATCCAGATGAAACTTTCCGTATCTCTGTTAATTGAGGGGTATCATTTGCGGGGCTTTTCCAGTTTAACTCTTCAATAAATGAACTCATTGTTATCGTTGTATTTGTATCTATATTCACAGCAGAAAATGTTTGGTGGATTTGATGTCCACTCTTTTCACTTTCTTCCCAATAATTTGTATCACCTACCTGAATAGCAAACATGAGACCATGATGGTGAAGATGGTCATGTGGAGCATCTTCTAAAACTTGCAATCCTGACGGAGTATAGAAACATTTGATATAGGGTTTAAATGGGACTTTTGTATATCGGTAATCAGCTATTTTCCTCTGGCCATAAAAGAAAGATAAAAATTCATCATTTATGGTTATGTTGCTATTTTCAGCAAAGGTATTTATAGTAAACATAAGTAAAAATATTATGGCTATAAATACATAGCAGTTTTTCATTTTTAGTTCCTTTATATTACGGTTTACCTGCTTTTACATTATATAGTTTATTATGCAGTGAAATGATGATACCGTTCAACTTAGGATTAGTTTATGTGTAAAATACCTTATCTTATTAAAGTTCTAAGAACCCCATAGCGGGGCAAATGTTAAACAATATACAGATAATAAGGAATAGACAAAAGATTTATGATATATTAGAAAGTGCCAAATTTATCATATTTAAATGAAAAATGAACAAACTATGCTCTTAAACTATGTTCAGCATATCCGAGTCCATACCCCATGAAAACTCCACGGGCTATCAAATCCCTAATTTTAAATCCGATGTTTGATGATAATTCCCCAAAACCCAGATAATTTTTCTTTAATATATTTAATTCAATAGATGTAACTTTTTCGAAAAGAAGTTCAATTGCTGGTTGGTCATCAAGCAATCTGAAAAATACTACATTTTTACTGTTTGGTTGAGGTGGAACTATTATATTATTGTATTCCGTCATCAGGGTTGGGTCGTATTTAATACCTCGTTGCAATAAGGGTCTTTTAATGTTAGCAATTAATTGATATGCGACAAAGATAAGGTAACCTGAATAAACGGCATGCATGAAACATATTTTAATTTGATTGATATCATTATAAGAGAAATTTTTTACTATTGGGAACGAATTAGTTAAATCGTTCATTAATTGATTAGAAAACTGGCTAAACCCTTCAAAAGCTCCGTCTTCTATGGATTGATTTAAAAGTTTTGCATCTTCTGGTGAAAGGGCATTTAGTCTATCCCATTGTTGTGCTATTTGTTGATAGTAAATCATAGGTTGTTTATCCTTTCTCTTTTAAGATTTCCTATTAAAACAAAAATCTTTTTAATGTTTTAATAGTATTTTTCTGTAAAAACTCTACGTTACCATTATAGACTTATCTTGTCCCTAAAACAACCCTACTTTTGAAAAATTTGTATTTTCTGGATTAGGTAAGCCACAATAATCTTCTACAAGTGAAAAAAGATAATCCATTATATTCAATGGAACATCTTCATTAATTTCAATATTTAGCATTAATCCGCCTTCAGGCAAATAGAACGCATCGAAGATTTCATCAATATGCTTTTTAATATCTGCCTTTTCTGCGACGGGAAATAATTGACGGTCAAGGTCGAGGTTAATAGCCACTTTACGGAACACATGTTCACGTAAGGGTTGAATACCATTGGCACGGGACTGAGGATTAAGTAGAGTTATTCCTAACTCGATGAGGTCCTGTATGATGGGCAATATATGCCCATCAGAATGTAGATACACAGGGATACTTCGTTTTTTTGCTTCGCCAGCTGTGATTTCATAACCTGGTCTTACATATCTATTCCACAATTCTTTACTAACTGGCAAATTATTCTGTATTCCCAAATCTTCTGCAAGTCCCAAAAAAGGTGTACCTAAATCTAATATCTTTTTGACAGAATAATTGTTATATTGCATAATAATTTCCATCAATTCTCCCAGTCGAGGTTCACCTATAAGCATGTCTAACATAAAATTTTCAAAGCCACGTAAGTCCCACATTAACATAAAATGAAATCCATGAGGTAATGCAAAATCGGGCGAGAATAAGCCCTGTTCCTTTTTCTTTTGAATTTCTTTTGCTATCCCATCCCAATCTTTAGGTCCTAAAATGCCATCGGTTTCTGGGTTGGGGATATGTTTTTTCCATTCCTCGAAATTATCCCAATGTTCGAGTGGATGTCCTGCTACTTTACCTACCATACCACCATGTAAATTTTTCCAGACACATCCCCAACAATCAGTCACTTCCCCTTCTACATAAAAATCTTTATATTCCACAGGATTGTTTTCATCAACTCTATCATATTGTGGGAATAATCGTTTATGCTTTTCCATAATCTCATTGATGGCTGTTTTATATTTAGTTAAGCAGGCAGATAAAAAAAAGACCTGCACAGGAACCCACTTAGGATAATCATAAAACATCATCCGCTTTATATTTTCACCTTGTGGTGATAAACCTACGTACGAGGTGTCATACTGCATAAAAGATGGCTTCATTTCTTTATCACATTCCTCTGGTTACCAAGTATATAATTTCATCTGAATATTTGATTCATATTATCTTTTATCTCTGATATGTTTTGCATTTGTGTAACTGTATTTTTAATTTTAATGTGACTTGTTCTGCTGTTTTTGAATAGAAGTGTAGTCTAAATTTTTTTTGTTGATTTTATGTAAAACCATTTTTCGCAATTCAAGTCTCTTTTGATATACTATTTGGAATTGGGGCGTCAACAGCTTTGAAACAATATTAGTAACAATTAAAATAACTCAACCATAAAAGGAGTTTTGTCGTGGTTGAATATGTAACACTGCATTGGATAGACCTGACCATCATCGGCGTATATATGGTAGGATGTTTCCTATTAGGAACTTTTACCAGCAAATATATTGAGAATGCGGGCGACTTTTTCATTGCGGGTAAAGCGTTACCTTTCTGGGCAATTGCCTTCTCAATTGTTGTAAGTGATATTGGTGCTTTGGATTTTGTAGGTGTTGCGGGAAATGCATACCGATATGGTGTCTCAGCGGCAAATTTTGATTGGTTAGGTTCTATGCCTGCGATGGTATTTGCAGCATTTATATTCGTTCCTTATTTTTGGAGGTCAGGAGTATTTACCATCCCTGAGTTCTTAGGTCGAAGATATAATTCAGCTGTGCAGATTATAAATGCACTCATATGGACCTCAGTTATGTTATTGTCCTTGATGATTATGCTTTGGACAACTGCTGATGATTTGGTATATACCATTTTAGGATATAAACCCATATATACAGTTTGGGTTATGGCAGGTGTAACAGGATTTTATACCTTTGCAGGCGGTCTTTCCGCAGTCGTTATGACGGATGTGGTGCAATTGGTTGTAATGTATGTAGGTGGATTGGGCTTATTGGCGTTGAGTTTATGGGAAGTAGGTGGATGGGGGGTAATGCGTGCAAAAATAGAGGCTCTCGGTCCTGAGTATGCAAATCATTTTACAATCCTTTTACCTAATAGCATTGAAAATCCTTTTCCATGGACTGGTATTGTTTTCGGTTTAGGCATTGTGTTGGCGATTGCTTATATGAGTGGAAATCAGGCAATTGTTCACCGCACATTAGGTGCCCGTTCAGAATGGGATGCAAAGGCGGGGATGCTTATGGCTGGGTTTTTAAAATCATTTATCCCGCTTATGGTTGCATTGCCAGGACTTTGTGCTATTGTATATCTGCATGAACGGAATATTATCCTTCATGAGCAAGACAAAGTAATTCCGACAATGATTCGAATGATGTTACCCCCAGGACTTCGTGGGCTTATGTTTGCCGCATTATTTGCAGCGTTAATGTCCAGTATTTCAGGAACGTTAAGTTCTGCGTCTACTATCTTTGTTACGGATATTTTTAACAAATTATGGACGTTAGGAAAAGGACGTTCTTTAGACGAGAAGCAGGCTTTATATGTTGGAAGAGGTTTTACTCTATTTTTAATTATTTCCAGTGCTTTGTTTGCAGAGCAAATTTCGCGGGTAGGTGGTATATATAACTTCATCCAAACAATCTTATCATTGTTTCAGGGTCCATCTTTGGCTGTGCTTCTACTCGGTATTATGTGGAAACGAGCGACAGGTTGGGGAGGATTGGCAGGTCTGGTTTTGGGGGTTTTCTTCTGCTTCGTGCTTTGGTGTGTACCGAATCTTTTCCCAGCAGAAGACCCATTCCTTTTTGTTTCGATGTGGTCTTTTGTATTTTCCCTAATTGTTATTGTGATTGTTAGTTTGCTTACACCCCCTGAATCTGAGGAAAAAATCCGCGGATTGGTTTGGGGCTCGGTAGTTCATGATACAAAAGCACAACAGGCTCTCGCAGAAAGGATTCAGTCATGATTAACCGCACACATTTAAAACACTTTAATTTGTTTTTCCTATCTCTTCTTATAATTACAGTTTTGATGACAGCTTCCAATAATGTCTATGCACAGGAAAATTCGGCAAAGGATTTGGATGTTCCTAAGGTTGAAGTATCATTTATTTTTCATCTTGCAGATAAGGTCGTAGATGGTTGGCTCGCTTTTTTAGACTGGTTAGGCAGAGTTTTTGACCCAATTGTAAGCCCTATATTTAAGCCTATCAATAGGTTTTTAGAGAAAACATATCAACCATGGGCAAAAATCTGTGCACTGGGTATGTTTTTGGGGACGATGCTTTGGGTGTGTTTTGGGATGAAAAAGGAATACGTAAATTTAGGAAGAACAAATGAAAGTTTATGGACTGATTTGAGAATTTGGACGATTATTTCTATGCTTCCCCATATTATAGTTTATTTTTACTTTTAATAATAGGAGAGAAAAGATGTCAGAAGAACAAAAACCGACTACTGACCAGCAACAACGTTCAGAAATGCATCGAATCGATGATGTTCGGAATACAGGCGTGCAGTTAGCTCGACGTGATGCGGAATTATATATTGCATTAGGAATTTTCATTGTTGCATTAGGGTTGCCTGTTATTTTCGGAACAGTTTTTACATTACAATCAGGGGATATTCGGCCTGCCGTTGTTAATTTCATTTGTGGTCTTGTGATGACACTTATCGGTGTTGGATCTATATTCTACGGTTTTGTTATTCGGAAAAGAATTGCCTCGTGAATATATCTATACCTGTTGGCTATATTCCATTGCGATATAGTGAGAGGGAGGTTCCTTTACATCTACCTGTGCCATGGCTTTACCGTTTGCGATTAAAATGGATATACCCCATATTTTCCATTTTTGGTCAAACTTCTCCTCTACCAGTCCAAAATTTACCACGTTATGAGCTTGTTGCCTGGCCTACATTTATTGTTCGTTTTCGGCTATGTTCAGGGAAAGAAAAGATGCAAGAAACATTTATTGCTGTGGATGCATGGTCAAAAACAACAGCTCGGTTTGAACGTATGCGTGATGTCCATGAGAATCCTGAAATAAATTATCACCTCATTGTCGAACCCAACATTTCTTTAGATGAAGTAAAACAAATTGCAGAGTATAACTTAATGCAACAACTGTTACGTCAACGAGGCATGAAAATAACACCAGATGAGGTCACCTCCGATGTGTATCAACTGGTTTATACTCCTATCTGGGCTTGCTATTTCCCTCGAACATTTTATTCATTAGACGTCCGATTATTAGATGGCTACTCTGGTGAAAAATTAGGTCCACAAATACGTAGTGCCTTCTTAAATGCACTTATTTATCAAAAATTTGGGTCATGATGTCTTTAATCATTGTGTCTATAGATTCCTTATGTAAATAAGGAAAAGGTATTGTATTACTCTTAAACTCGCTTACCCATGATTGAAATTTTAATGGGACATTCTGTTTTTGAAGTTTTTTATTTTTTCGTTGCTCAATACTTACCGTTTCAAAATACTGTCGCCATAAAGTCTGAAAATATACTTCCTCTGGCGTATCTGCAGGAAGTTTACCATTTACCTGTATGGTATAAAGTTTGCCATGCTCGGCATACATGGCTTTATGTCGTTTTGTATCGTGCAGAATAATACGTTCGGTATTGAGCCGTTGTGAAAAATATAAAGTCAATGGAACAATCACGTCAAAATCAGAGGAGAACGAAGCATAAAGGTAATCACCTTCTATTTCCTTAAAACGGAGAAGTCCCTGCAACTTATGAATCTGTCGTTGTACTTGTCGGGCAATCCGTAAAATATTGTAAACTGAAGGGTTATGTATGTTTTCTATTGGTCTATACTTTGTTTGAATGGATTGTCGGATAAATGTTTCAATAGAGGCAAGGTCAGCTGTTTCAGAAAGAAGATAATAGTAGATTGTTTTTTTAATAGTATTTGGACAGTGATGGAGTTCTCTGATAAGCTGGGAAATTGTTCTTTCTTCTTGTGAAGGGAATAATTCATTGGTATCGTGGTCTGGTTTTTTATCTGTTAGCCAGTTCATATTGAAACAAATCCATTGCGTCAGTAGAGGTTTGAGTATTCTCATCTTTTAACTGTGTGGCTAACATGTGAGGACTATTTAAGGCTATCCCCCCATAATATTTCCCCTTAACAGTTATAAAATATTTTGCCCTCTTTATGGCGACTCCTAACTTTTTCAACATATCAAGGTCAAGTATTGTCCCTTTTCTTGCACGGAGAATTCGTTTTGCAGAAATAGGACCTATGCCTGGAACCCGCAAAAGCTGATTCAAATCTGCCTTTGTAATTTCGATAGGGAATAAGTGCAAATGATTTAGTGCCCACCACACTTTCGGGTCGAATTGTTCATTTAAATTGGGCTCTTGTTCGGATAGGATTTCATCAATTGAAAAGCCATAAAAACGGAGGAGCCAGTCCGCTTGATAAAGTCGGTGTTCCCTCTGTAAAGGTGGTTTAGTGGTAATAGCGGGGAGGTAGGTATCCTCATTAATAGGCACGTATGCAGAATAATATACTCGTTTTAGTCGTTGTTTTTTATATAGATACTCTGTGAGTGTTAATATGACCCTATCACTTTCTGGACTTGCCCCTATAACCATTTGAGTACTTTGCCCACTACGGGCAAGGTATCCTTTTCCCCTATATGTATACATTAGACGTTCACGTATGCTATTAACTTTCTGAATAGTATGGAGAATTTGGTTCATATCTTTTTGCGGGGCTAATTGTTGTAATGAAGATTGAGTTGGCAACTCGATATTGATACTCACTCTATCTGCCCAGAGGATGGCTTCCTCAATAGCGTTGTCCTCAGCACCAGGTAAAATTTTTAAATGGATATAACCATTAAACTGATAACGGGTTCGCAGAATCTTTACAGTGTCTAACATCAACTCCATCGTGCGGTTTGGATTATGCATAATTCCAGAACTTAAAAATAGCCCTTCAATATAATTTCTACGATAAAACTCATACGTAATCTTTGCTAACTCATCAGGTTGAATAAAGGTACGTTCAATATTGTTTTTGCAACGATTAACACAGTAAGCACAGTTATTGGTGCAATAATTTGTTTGTAATGTTTTTAATAAGGAAATACATCTTCCATCCGATGACCAACTATGACATAACCCTCCACTAAGAGTAGAACCTAATTTACCCAGCGTGGCATTCCTCTGAACACCACTTGAGGCACAAGAAACATCATATTTTGCCCCATTAACTAACAAGGACAATTTTTGAAGGGCAGACGGAGAATGTTTTATAAACATAACAATAAACCAATACCTTTATCTATAATCATAACACAAAAGATATAGTAGTGCAAATTTATTCACTATTATTGATGCCTTAAAATTAAAAATGCAATAGAGTAGATAGGATAGATAGATAAAAAGAACGAGATGGACAGGCAATAGTGACACAAGACTCTCATTTCATCCTTTTCCAAAAGGTATCTGAGTAAATTTTTAATCTTTTCCGAATCAAGACCTCTTCATTGATAATGATCTGTGAAGCAAAATTTTATTTAAAGTTGTTATTAGAATCAGGTATAATTAACATAAATTATTGGATTATAATGTGGTAAATAATGTGGGATTGAAAAAATATTGTTATTTGTTCGTCATTAGTGGGGTTGTGTGTGCATTTATTTTTTCGGGGCAATTTGAGCAGGGATATGGTTCAGGAGACCTAAATAATGATGGGCGGATAGATGTAATTGACCTTAATTTATTACATCATTCCTTGTTAAATGGTGAGGTAACAGGAGTATCCGTTAAAGACCAGAATGGTGACGGTAAAGTAGATGTTATAGATTTGCAACTTTTACTGAATCGTTTAAGTAGGAAATGGCAAGAAAAAGGTAAGGGGAAACCTGCTCATGAAGCGGTATTAAATGTTTTGAGCAGATATTGCCAGAGTAATAAGGAAAACATAGTAAAGCATCAATTTTCAGTTATTAATAATATAGAGCAGGGTTCAAAAAAATTATGCACAATTTTTAGGGAGAAAACACAGATATCGGGAAAAGAGCCCTATTTTTTGTTAGGTTTTCTTTGTCATGCCCCACCTGTTAGTTAATATATCCCTTTTTATATTCTTTAATCTAACTTTTAGTCCAATGATTTTTCTTAAAAAAGAAGGATGTTATATATGCGAGAGCAATTAAATACTCACAAAAACCAATGTTCCCCTGTATTGAGGATAACACCTATTTTATTTCTATTATTAATATCGTCCTTGTCATGGGGAACTGTGGATGCTATTCTTGGTGATGTAAACAAGGACGGCAAAATTGATATTCTGGATATTCAGAATGGAATTAATATTGCGATAGGGTTAGGTGAACATGTCCCTATGGCAGATGCTAACCAGAATAATATGGTTGACATTTTAGATGTACAGATTTTAATTAATACAGTTCTGGGCGTTGGAGGATTAGTTCAGCCAGTTGAAGGGAATGTACCTTTAGAGCAGGGAGCAAACCTGTCGGGGAACACAGGCACTGTTGTGGCTTTGTCGGATGATGGTCGCATTGTCTCCACTGAGATATCTGGTTCTAATGGTAATTTCCGGATGCTCCTCCCAATTGGGGCATCCTGGACCCTGGCTATCATGCGTCCTTCTATTTCTGGTGGTAATTCTACAGCGTCAACATTTATTACTGCACCTATTGGACAACAAAATATGTTGTCTATTCCATTAACTCAGCTGTCTACAGGAAAAACTTTGTTATTAGGAACTTTAAACTTACAGCAGGCAAATATCATATTGCCCGATATAAGACATCTACTTGGTAGTATAGCAGAACCATTACCAGCTACGGATGAAAATAACAATCAAATTCCAGATATTTATGAGCAGTTTATTAATCAATTTAAGGCTGAACTTCTTGCGGTTCCATATTTGCAAAGTTTAGGATTTAACGAAACATTATTCAATGGGCTAATTCAAAATTTAGCGACCTGTATCCAGCCTTATCTCGACACATTACTTACCCCTTCCCTGAATGGTATTGAAAGGAATGGCTACCCTGAGATGGTTCAACCATTAATTCAATGTTTCGCACAAATGCTAAAAAGTTATTTGGCTCAGGTTGGCATTCCAGGGATTGAAAGTCTGGTAGATACTGTCATGAATCAACTACAACAAGAACTTCAGCAACAGGTTCGGGAATGGTTAAATTCATTGGATGTTCCCGAGGTGACAGATACCAACGGGAACAACATCCCCGATTTCATTGAAGCATACCTTTGTAGTGGAACAGGTTGTGTCTTCGATTCTAACGGAAATAGGATTCCTGATTTTATTGAGGACAATGACCTTGACGGCATCCCAAACTATCTTGACCCTGACAACCAAACGGAAACGGATACAGATGGTGATGGTATCCCAAATGATTTAGATATTGATGCAAATGGTAATGGAATTTTAGATTACGCAGAAAATAAAGAATGAAAATGAATCTATGCAACTATACAACGGCTATAGACTTGACTGGATAACTGTGATGACTATAATGGTGTTAGGACATAACTTATTTTCTACTTCTGTGTATTCAGCGACACTATCCGTAGAAAGCAAGTCCGCTTATGCAGGAAGCAGTCTAACGGTGAATGTGTCATTAAGTCTGGGCTCTAACGAGTCTGTTAGTGCTTTACAATTTGATGTGCTTTATGAAATAAAAGCATGTGACGTTACAGGTATCACTGCTGGAAATGCAGTGATTTCTGCTCAAAAGCAACTCCAATATAATAAAATAGCACCAGGGAACATCCGAGTTATAATTGCTGGGTTAAATCAGAATATCATCCCGAGCGGGAGCGTTGCTGAGCTCAGTTTACAGGCTTGTGCTTCAGCTCCTGCTGGGGATGTTCTACTCTCGTTAAGTAATGTTATCCTATCAAGTCCAACAGGCACTTCAGTACCCACAACGACAGGTTCTGGGACATTAACCATACAAAGAACCTCGTATCATAGTGCAGACCAGAACCATGACTGGAAAATATCATTGGCGGAATTATTGCGAGTGATACAACTATATAACTCCAATTATTTCTACTGTTCGTGCACAGAAGAAGACGGTTACGGTGTAAATGTAGGTAATAGGGATTGTGCGACTCATAGTAGTGACTATTATGGGACACCAAACTGGCGTATTCAGTTATACGAACTTCTTCGGTTAATACAGATTTACAATTTTGGTGGGTATTATCCTGCATCAGGGACAGAAGATGGCTTTGCATTAGGCTCTTTATAGGAGTAGGACAGTGATAATGAACAAGCGAAAATACAACATACCACAACACAGGAGAGGGGACAATTCCCTTTTCGTATGTGTATTTGTTGTTATTTTTGCTATTCAAACATGGATATTTCCAGCCGTTTTAGAAACAACATCACTAACCAGTGATAACTTATGCCAAGTAAAGATAAATTTATCAACTTTACCAGATGAATCTATTAGTGGTGTCCAATTGGAATGTATTTATGATAATACGAACTGGAAATTAGAAAATATTATTGCGGAGGAAAGTATTGCTAACTCAGGCAAAGTCTTACAATATTCAGATATATATGGTCAGTTACGGATTATCATAATTGGGTTTAACAATACCCTCATTCCTTCGGGTACATTATGTGAGATGATATTCACGCCAGTAACGGAACAAATACCATTTCAAGGATTTTATATCACTCAAATCGTATTTACATCACCAAATGGGACATCGGTTCCAGGAAATGTTAAAAACAACACTGTTACTGAAGGGGAAATTAACACAGATTTATCTGCAGAAGGTGAAAAGGCAGAGAATACCACTTCGGAGAATAGGACTGAGACATCGAGTTCAGAAACATTAATAGAACCAGAGAAAAGATTGGAATACGATGTTAACAATACATCTATCCAGCATATCACTCAAGATAATATGCACAAACCCGAATCCTTTTTGTCTAACCATAACCAGAATATCTCACAAACAGAAGACACAATATCTCAAACTCAAATAATGACAAAAGACTATGAATTGTTGAATCAATCTGGTTATGGTTATCTTCCTCCCACTTTTGGTGATGATAACATAAGCGGAAAAATACAAAATATAACACATAGCAAACAACAATTGAACACAGATACAAGGAAGGAAACCAATTATCCGAAATTTGTAAATTCAAATAACAACTTATTACCCCGAACAATCTCACAACGAGAAGATGTTTATAACTCATACCAGAATATTACTTCAAACGAAGATTCTGTATCTCGTTCAATTACCTCAAAACCTGTTGGAGAAAAGAACTTGACAGGTCGACAAAATACGAATGTTTCTATATTAGGTGCATTAGATGCTAAAACAACAGACATCTATAAAGAGTATGAACAAGATGCGTCACAAGTGTATCCAAATGATAAAAAACATATTAATAGTTCTATCTCCCTTGCTCTGGATATACCCTATGTTTCAAATACAAAAGGAAGGATAGGAGAATGTATTACAATAGAAACAAAGAGGAGTTCTACTTCGGATATTACTACGTTTCAAAACGTTTTAATTATACTGTCGATAGCAATTATAGGCACATTGTTCCTTTTGACCAGTTCAACAATCTTACTTCAATATATACCTACATGGAACAAAAAAGACAGCTCCAACACACCATAAAAAAAACACTACTATATCGAATGATTCTATTCCTTATTTGTTGGTTAGTTGTCCCTAATTTAACCTATGCAGTAGCAATCGAACCTGCCAAGATCAAATTAGAACAGGGACAAAAGGAAGTAATTATTCCGATTGAAATTAAAACAGGACTTTCCGAAAAAGTATCTGGGGTGCAGTTTGATATTAATATACCGACATGGATGACCATTTCACAGATGACAGTAGGCACATCTGCTCAACAAGCAGGGAAAATGGTATCATTTAACCAAATTAATCGGGGAATTTACAGAACTATTATTGCAGGCTTAAATCAGGAATCTATTCAGAGTGGGACTCTTGTCTCCGTACATATCAAATTTTCAGAAGGAATGCCACAAGGGAAAGAGATTATAAAATTGACCAACCCAGTAATAGCAGACCCAGAAGGGAATTCTCTCCCTTGCACTACTTTTCCAGGAGAAATCAGTACTACTTCAGAAAGTAATTCTACATCAGAACCCGACAAGCAGACTAAAAATACAACACCACCTCAGCAAGGAACAACAATAGACCAAAAAACAACCTCAAATATACGAAACAAACCAATTCTTTTTATAATCATCACCCTAATAATTTTATTTCTTCTCACTACCTCCGTGTTATATTTTAAGCGACAAAAAAAAGAACCCACATTACCTAAAAAGAAAAAACCCAAAAAGAAGTAAATTTACATTAAACTTTAAAATACTTACACCTTCTCACATTATATATTCACAATAATTAATATGTATAGAGGGGTAAAATAGCAATAATGGGGAAGAGATTAGAAACTACTTTTATTTATTTGTGTAATTCTCAATCTTAATTCGTGGTAACTTCGTAGGAAAAAGATATTTATAGTTTTTGGTACTTTGACAATATTTTCTTATAAGTGATTTATTGAGATGATGGCAGTGAGAGGTAATTCTGAGATATGGAATGTGAGATATGCCTGATTATCACTTAATTTGGTAATTTTAAAATCTTCAATATTTTGTTCCTTTTCAGGTGTGGATAATAATACTTTACCAATAGGAGAATTAGAAACTCGGATGGAAATAGAAATATCTCGAGCAGGTACTACTTTATCTTCATAGGAAGAAATGCGTTCGATGTTTAAATTATAAAGTAGAACAAAAATAGTTTCCGCTGTTTCTCTTATTACACCCCGTATCATTTCGTCTCCTGTTATCTTTAATGATGGATGAGGAAGATGTGAGTATAATTCCGTTAAAAATGTGTGACTTGATGTATCAATAAACGTTTTGTTATGTCTCTTACATAGTTCAAATATCGACTTGGAATGTGAAGGCAGAATAAGCCCTGGTTCAGAGGCAAGTATTATATTGGCTACGGAAAAATATTTTTCTATATTATCCTCTGATGCAACTGCATAAAGAATATTCGCTTGAGTTAATTGTTTTGCTATGTTTAATTCCTTGCAATCCTCGTGTTCAATCCATTCATCAAAAGGAAAATATAATAATACATCGTATCTCTGTTTTGACGTGATTATCGGGGAAGCATTCTGTTTAAGCCACTGCACGAAGGGACGAATACCCTGAATCATCTTTTCACGTTGGGATTCTTCCCAGGTAGGCCAGAGCATATAATTTGTATTTCGAGCAAATGCTTCGAATATAGCCAGATTCGTGAGATTAGGTGGCGTATGATAATCCCCATCGGCTATAGTTACAGCCACTAATGACTTTGAACCAATGACAGAATTTACCAGATTGTACACAGGGCTACACTCTATTATTTTCCCCTGGGCAGTGCGACGCGGTGTTGACCGCATATCTTCAATAACAACAAAATCCTGAGATTTACTCATCTCTTTTATATTGTATGCATATCTATGGCATTGAGAGAACATCACTTCTGGAGTGTTAAGGCTATTATTTGCAGTAATAAGGGCTTTGGGATTTATTTCTCGGGCATAATTCCTTATCTCTGAGAGAAAATCGCGAGCAATGGTACAACGAAACTGTTTAAATTCAACAGGTTTCTTTTGTGTTAATTCTCTCAATGCGTCTAATGAGGTGTCTTCAACTTTTTCCCCTTTGGATTCAAGAAACTGTAAAAACTTATGCATACAATAAGGACAGTAGCATCCCTGTTGATGCACCGTCGGATTATCAAAAAAGATACCATCTAATCCAATCTCTAATGACGTTTTCACCATATATTTTTCATATTTTCGCCAATCAGGATGATTCATACACGCAGGATGATAATCACCACCATACCATGAAGGGAGGGGTTCTCCTTTTATATTTTGTTGAAGCCAATTATTAGGTGTGCTCGAGAATTGTTGTTTAAGTTCAGGTTGCCAATTCTTGTCGAAGGTTTCTATCCCAACAATAGAAGTAGAACACAAATAACCTAAAACTACAGGGATGCCAAGAGATTTTGCATGTTGGACATATTTTTGAACATCCTGTTTAGTCTTTTCCCATTGCTCAGAGGAAGGAATACCCATGTATCCACATACACCTACCCCCGTTGCATAAATAACAGACACACCGCATTGATATGCAGGTTCTGCTTGTTTATCCAAATTATCTAAATGGTCAAACGCATGCAATGAGAAAAAATCCCAAGGTTCATTTGTAGAGCATGGAAAATGAATCCAAAACATGAAAAAAGTTAGCAATAATACAAGGAAAGACTTCCATTTTATTTTTTGATATTTCATAATTATGTCTCTGAACAAGTAATTAGAGAGGTTTTATATACATTATACATGTTTTTATGAGGCAAAATATTGTGTAGGTACAGACCTATGTGTTTACCCGTTATCGTTAGATAAAATCTGATGAGAATTAGAACAGATCTCGGTCTGACTTATTCAACTTCGTCTTGTTTTGAAACGTCACTCTACTACTTTATGGTCTACCCCACATTCTCAACTCATATATCCACCGTAACGATAGAACTCCTTTATCCCCGTGTCCACTAATTCCTCCACTTTAAAACTACAATGCATCGACGTACTTGCTGTTATTATTTACTAAACTCGCCTCTCTTTCCGTTTTTTTCTCTCCTTTCTCTTTATATAGCCCTTAAATGAACTTCATTTAGAGATTTTCAAATATCTTTCCATTTATACTGAATTTGCTTTATAATATAAAACCATGATGCCTATTCAGGAATTTTGAAATAAAATTTCACAACGAAACGTATAGATAGTAGATGTTACACAAAAGAGAGAGAAATTCACCCGATATTAATAGATTTCATAAAACGACTTATAGTCATTATCTCCTTAAAGGGAGAATATTTTTGATTTTGTTCCTAATTATAAGTTCGTTACCTATCCGTGCTGACGATAAACAAAATTCAATTTTGGAGCAATCACAGGAAGAGGACATCTCTCCATCAGATATAGAAAACGAACGTCTTACAATAAAAGGAGGCACCACCGTTTGTAATGATTCAGAAGAAACTAAAGATGTGTCTATAGATAAGACAAAAGGGTTATACCTTCTGATAGGACACTATGCATATTTTCCTGAACTGAATTCAGAAAAACCAGTTTACATAGTTAATGAGATAGGAAAAGGAACAATACCAGGATGGCACGATATTGTAACATTTAGAGACATGCGAAGAATAGGGTTATTTGGTGACATTTGGGCAGGAGTTGGTCTCCACTGTGGAAACTATTTTTCCTTTTGGATCGGATTGGGCGGTGGATTATGGGAAATTAATAATAGCCATCGTTACGGACCTTTAAAATTTCGTTTAGACCTTAAAGGGATCGAACTTCTTGTTGAAACAGGGATGGATTATTTTCCATTTGGAAAAACCAAATTTGATTCTATTAAACATGAAAAATTTTTAAGTCGACTAAAACGAACAATTCTCGAAACTAAACCTTATCTATCCTTAATTATTAACTACTCACATTTTGAAGCGTCTGGGAAGGGAAAAGTAGAATTGTTCGATATCCCAATAACATATCAAAAAACGAAAGGAATAGATATTATTTCCATTATTCCATGTGTTGTGTCGGATGTTCCTGTAACTCGACGGACAGATGTTTTTATGGGAATAGGATATTTATTCGGTTTTGATATAAAGAGTTTCGAAAGGGAACATAAGAATGAAATTGAAGGACCTGTTGCTACTACTGGAGTAAAAATAAATTTTTGAGTTTTATGGACACGTATTTTAGCCCATAAATTAAATTTATACTCTTCCTCTTATCCTCTCTTACATGTTCGACCTATTATGCAGACAGAGTATACATTTTTAAGTGCTATGTCTATTATCCTTTCTCTATCCTACGTATCTCTTCCAATTGTCTTTGTATTTTCATTTCTGCTTTTTGTGTTTCTATGACAGGGTCACAAATGGAATGCAGGTAATCATCAAGTTCGCGGACAATAGAGGGGGTATTATTCATACTGTCTTTGACCAAATTGTTAAGTTCTTCTGGGTCTTCATCTAAATTGAATAGTTGATGAGGTGCATCTGAATTCCAAATAAACTTCCATCCTCCTTTACGAACCATAAAACTACTACCCCGCGTGCCGTGTCCATGATACTCTGCAAAAACGAATCGGTCTGGATTCTCTTTCTGTAATTTTTGTAAAGCGGTACCTTTCCAACTTTTAGGTCGTTGCCGTTTTGTAGCATGGAAGAACTCCGCTTGTGCATCTAATGTGGTTATCGGTGTTCGGACACGTCGTCCCTCCTCAAAACCAGGACCACAGACAAGCAATGGCACACGAGCAGAATCCTCAAACATGGAGCATTTCCACCACATACCAAATTTTCCCAACATCTCTCCATGGTCAGATGTGTATATAAATACCGTATTCTTATTCAGTCCCGTTTGTTCCAGTATATCTAAAATTTTTCCTATCATCTCATCCACAAAACTAACACAACCATAGTATCCCTGTCTCAGTCTCAATACATCCTCCCCTTGAATCTGGTCTGTTTCAAAATGGTTTCGCAAATCAACCGCATAAGGATGTTGTGCAGAAGGTTGGTCAGGTCCATACTGTGGAACATCACCTTTCCCTTCATACATATCCCAAAACTTCGGCTCTGTAAAATGAGGAAAATGTGGTGCAACAACATTTACCCACAAAACAAACGGTTTATCTAATTGCGTCCCTTTCGTTTTCAACCAATCAACTGCAGTGTCCACCATTAATCGGTCTCTTTGATGTGGATTTTTTTGTGCTCCCCAACCTTTTGCCCGTTCCTTCCCAGCCCCTTTGCGGATATGCAACGGCTTCCGCTGAATAGCAGTATCTCCTGGAGTCCCACGGTTCCAACCATAATAAACCTCACTAAATCCCATATTCTCGATTTTTCTGTACACATCTGCCTTACCGATATAGACTGTATGTACTCCTTGTTTCGCCAGAATAGAACCATAGTTAGGGAAATCATCCAAAAATAACGTGCAATTACTATAGCATTGCGTCTCATGATTGTATAATCCACTCATTACCGAACTTCGACTCGGAAGGCATAATGGCGACGGGCAGTATACATTCTCAAACACAACGCCACTTTTTGCCATTCGTTCCATGTTCGGAGTCTGCACAAAAGGATGACCATATACTGATGTATATCGTGGATTATGTTCATCCGACATCAACATGACTACATTATGTTCTTTATAGTCCGTTTCACAAAACGGGAGATTTGGCAATAACAAACCTGTCGTAATCGCACCCTGTAAAAATTCCCTTCGATTCATCGGCATAATTATCTCCTTACAAAAAAAAACAAAAGTTACTATTTTTATATACATTTTGCTATTATAATAAAAGCAACTAAAAAAGAAAAGCGAAAACTTTCTATGTTTTGTCCTAACTGCAAAAAACAAATATTACTCATTATGGAATATAATGACATAGAGATAGACTTTTGCCCAGAATGTTTAGGTGTTTGGCTCGACTCGGAAGAATTGCCATTGATATTAGGGGCTGATTTTGATGAGCAAACTCTATTCACAACATCAATGACCAACGAAGTAAAGAAACTATGTCCCCGTTGTAGAACTAATATGCAAAAGGTATCCCTTCCCGAAAATAACCGCATAATTTATGATGTTTGTCCGAATCGACATGGGTTCTGGTTTGATCGAGGCGAACTTGAAATTCTTGTCCGAGACCTCCCCGAATTTCCAGGAACTCACGTTTTCCTCCAATGGCTCACAGAAGTCTTTTCTTATAAAATGTAATCATCTATTCAATAAAACTTCCAATTTTCCAATTTATTTTATACCCACCTCTTAAATACAAATATAACAAAATTTAAAATAACAATAAGTTATAAAATAATTCCGATACTTTATTTTTGTATATTAACGTGCTGATAAAAAACTTTTTTTGGAAAGAAGGATGGAATTAAAAAAGATTAAATTACACACACTAAACTATCTAATTCATGGTCGGGGTGAGTGGATTTGAACCACCGGCCTCTTGGTCCCGAACCAAGCGCTCTAAACCGGACTGAGCTACACCCCGCAAGGAATTTAATAAAAAACCCTCCCTTTTACCCCTTCATATTTAATTTTTAATTCATAAACAGATTAGTGATACTGTGCGACAGTAATATCTGCTCCACCTGCAGCGGAACCACCACCACTAAGTCCAGCAATTCCTCCGGTTCCGCCAGCACCACCAGCGAGACCTCTTACCTGTCTGATTTGAGTGGTCTGTTGTGTCGGTGTAGAACTGTCAGCAAATACTGCAAATGCACAAAGAGCTAACAGAACTACGAGTGTAAGGCTTACTAACTTCTTCACGTTTTGCCTCCTTATAATTGAGGTTTAGGTTATTTTATTATACCTGCAACTATTAAATTCTAAATATATATTACCATATTTAAACCTAAAAGTCAAGTCATTTAATCCTTTTTTGGAAAAAAAATTACCTTCGGGACATTTTTTCTTTTTGATAATGCCCCGAAGGCGATAAAATGCGGGTTTTATTAAGCAACAGGCTCGAAGCCTTCTCTATATTGTTCACGTTTAATTAACTTATTTGCTTCGTCATCTTTAAATTTTAATGTCTTTGGGTCAAATTCCAAGGAACGACCAATACGATATGCAATGTTACCTAAATGACAATGGGCACATGAAATATGAGCATCATAAGGAGTTACTGGCAGGTCTTCTTCCTTACGAGAACGAATAGCACGGAAGAATCTATCCCACTTATCTAAGTCTTCAGGTAAAGGTTCATTTACAGGAATAGGTTTATTCTTATAATCAAAAAAACCTTTTCTACGCACATAATAACCTTCCGTGCCGAAGAAACTATTACCACAGTCTCCACCATCTGCTTCTTGGAAAGAGCCTAAATTGCGAACCTCAAATGTAACCATAGAACCGTCTTCGTAAGTGAACGATGTTGCCTGTGTATTTGGTGTTTGTCCGTCATCATCCCAACCATATCTTCCACCGGTGCTATATACTTTTATAGGCAATCCGCGATTATGTCCCCAGCAGGCTATATCCATTTCGTGCACACCTTGATTACCAATCTCACCATTTCCATATTCCCAGAACCAGTGCCAATCATAATGGACATATAAACCAGGTTTATCTTTGCGGTCTTTATTCTTCATAAATGGATGGTCGGGAGATGTACCTTGCCACAATGTCCAGTTCAAATAATCGGGAGGATTGCCAGGTTCACCATGACCTATGGCAAAACGATTCCCATTCTTGTACACATAACCACGAGAATGCATAATTTTGCCGATGAAACCTTTGTGAATTAGTGCTATATCACGAATTAAAGTATTATCAGAACGGCTCTGTGTTCCGTGTTGGACAATGCGATTGTACTTTTTCGCCGCTTCTACTAATTGCGTTCCTTCCCAGATATTATGGGACATCGGTTTCTCTACATATACATCTTTACCTGCTTTACATCCCGTAACCGCTATTAATGTATGAGTATGATTAGGTGTCGCAATAGTAATAGCATGCACATTCGGGTCTTGGACTGCTTCACGAAAATCCTCGTAAGCCTTTGGAGTCTTGCCCTGTTTAGAGCCTACTGTTTTGACCATTCGCTCCAGAACCCTTTTATCGACATCACATAGAGCCACGATTTCTGCTTCATTCGATTTTTCTAAGATGTCTTTAATATGGCTTCCGCCTTGACCATTAAAGCCAATGGTGCAAATTCCGATGCGTTCATTTGCACCAAAGACCTTTCCCACAGCCATAGTTCCAGCAACCAACACTGCGGTGCTTTTCAAGAAACTTCGTCTTGTTAAAGATTTCATAATCATTTCTCCTTATTGTTTTTGTTCAGAAAAGAAAGTGAATAGTTCATTATACTAAATAAGATGGACTATTTTCATTCAATCTGGTTTCACATTATCGGGGTAACAATTGTAGAAATATTGTTTCACCACTGCCGAGTGAAAGCAGTAAGGTTTCACGTTCAAACCATTTTTGCTCAGGTTGAAACAGATTCTCAATATTCAGAAATTGATTAAATTGTAGTATACGGTCTCCAATACCTTTCGTGTGTATAATCAACGTATTTGTACCAACCAGTAGTGTATCTGGTGTCTCTGAACTACCTTCCGCAATGGCTATAGGTATCTCCAAAATAGAAAAAATTTCACGAAGTACAAGGTAATTTAATGCAGGTTCTGCATACAAGACCGAGATCCATTTTTCATTAACAGTTTTCAACGCAATACTCGGCTTCCCATTTGCTTGATAACGAGCAATAATATCGGCATCCTCGTCATCGATATAAACCAGAGGTTCCACAATATCCATGTTTCCAAAAGTCTCATCCTTATTTAGCCATCGACCATCTAAATCCATCGTAGAACCTGCAGTTGTTTTCGCATCACAATTTTTAATGCCAATTTGTGTAATATTGTGTACGGTTTCCAGTGTTTGTCCAGACATAGTCCAATAAGGCACATAATACCAGATTACAATAGCCTTATCTGATTCAAATATTCTATGTAACGTTTCAATTTCTTTTTCCTGAGATGGAGAAAAACTAAAAATAAAGTAAATAAGTTTTTTGGGAATCCGTTCATCGAGCAAGTCCTGCATTAAATAAAATTCAATAGGAAGACCTAATTTAAGCAGTTGGTCTCGCATATAGTTAACAGCATTTGAGTAAAACTCTATACCTTTAGGTGATAGAATATCGACGAACCGTTCATCAATTATTACTGCTAACGGTTCCCATAGAATATTTTCAAATGGAGTAGGTATTGGTAATTCTGTTTGTAATTCATCTGTATTATACTTACCAACCTGCAATTTCGGTAGTGGCTCCTCTTTCGGCGGTACTTCTGTCCCTGAAATATTCTTAATCGCTTTTTGCTGTAAGGCTAATTTGTTTTTAGTATCTTTCGCTAACGTTGTCTGCTTAACATATATTTGCATCATGTTTTTGAACAAATTCCATTGTTCAGCATCTGCAAGCCAACCTTTTCCCTCTGGGTCAGTCCAAATAAGTCCTGTGTTATGAACAAGGGCTATTCCTAAATTTCGTTTTTGAACTGCATAAATATTTTCACTTCGGACCCCCTTAATACGAGATATTTTCCTTGTGGCTATATCCATAGACACACCCGTACGAGTATCATCAAGTAGTAATACCTCTTTCCCATGTAACAATAAGGTATTTATTGTTCCGCTGGGTCCACCAGATTCACCTATTCCACGATTTACATAAGTCACTGGCAAAACAAAACTATCAAGATCACTCTCAACTAAATTTCCCAATGCAAACTGTCCAGATGCTGGCTCTGATGTTTCCATATTAAAACCATAGGGTACACATATTTTTACTTTTAATTCTCCGAGAATTTGACGCAGTGTCATCGCACAAAAACCAATAGCATCCGCAAGACTTTCATTAAAAAATCTGCGATAACTTATAGTAACAGCATTTTCGTTATAGGATAGAAAATTGCTGTTTGTTTCAGTTGATTTATGAAGGTTCTCCAAAACCCACGTTGGTTCTACCGTGTCTACTCCAAATACCGCTATTCTATCTTCAGAAGTTGTGTAACGGTTCTGTACCCATGTGCAAAAACTTTTTACGGCATACTCCGATTCATCAATACCTGGAGCTATCCATAGACGGTCTTTTAAAAAGCCAAGTATAAACCCACCAATATGTTTTCCAACCTGTGAAGATTGTAGCCCATGAACTAAAAGGGCAAAACCTTCCTCTATAGATTTTTTCCATATCGGTGAATTAAAACATGCAAAAGGTTGTACTTCACCATTCACTACCATATTTACAGAGGACTTCCCTTGATACCACTCCTCTGGTGGATTTAAATCTAAATAAACCCAATACTTTGCATCTGGAGCTATTTCATTTACACATTGCAAAACACGAAATAACTCTGGCAAGTCATCAGAACCTCGCCAAGGGAAAAGTGCATCGATTATCAGATTGGGGACACCTATATCCGTCGCATACTTAATTTCTTGCTGGGCAATGTCACTGCATGCGTCTCCACCAACATAAAGATAAAATGGCACGTCTTCATCTGCTCCATTTTCTTTATCAGACGGTTTATCAATCTTTTGGGACGAAGGAGGTGACGGCTTGGCTATTAGATTCTGGAGGGAGTATCTACCCACAATGGAACCTAACCACCACGAAAGGACAATAACAAGTAATATGATTAAAAAGAGGATAAAATTCCTCCAAAACAAATTCGATAAAGAAGGAGGGATTTTCCATTTATTAGACATTATAAACCTTTCCTTCAAAACAAAATTAAGTATTGAATTCAAACCATGCTCCTATATCATAAGGAGCGATGGAGTGTTGTTCCACTTCAAATATTTTATTCGCTTCAAATATAACCTTGCCTGCAGGCAAATCAAGTATATACTTTTTAAATTGTGTAGTTTGTATATGTTCAATAACATTATCATTAAACCTTACTATTATATCAATATTGCCCATTGATGGCGATGGATTACCACAGGAAAAAGATAGCATACCCCCTTTATGATAAATCGTTGCAAATTTGCTCATGGCTTGAAGTTCCCTACCACAGACCCTTTTAGGTTTATACCAACCTTCTACAGGCAACTCAATTTCTGGACAGAACAAAGGTTGTTTTCTAATTAATTTCCAAAATAAATCCTGTTGACGCCTTTGAAATATATGTTGATTTTCACGCCTCCATCTTTTCGCTTCGTAATAATATTTAATGGCTTCCTGCCATGCTTTCATATGCTTTATAATCCGCCAAAACTCCGATTTCCTTATAGAATTTCCAATTGCTTTCAGTTCCCCAACACCTACCCAAAAAATAATTTCGGGTAAGCAACTTCTTGGAAACATTCGCTCCATAAGGTAAAATCGATTCCGTGTATTTAAAAAATATTTTTGCCGAATCTTATCAGGAGAACCTTCCCATGTTGCACTGAACTTATGGTGAATTACTGCATTCGGACATGTTAATATTCGGGAACCTACGCTCCATATCCGCAGACACAAATCTAAGTCATCGAGGTAAATAGAATACTCTTCTGGTAAAAAGCCTGTCTTAAGTAATACCTCTGTTCTTAACCACATAGCACCACCACAGATACCAACAACCTCCGTTATTTCGTCCCAACGTGGACTATCCACACGTCCTAAACCACGATCCCATGCGGAACCTATGATAGAACATTCTAATCCTATTGAATTTAATAACCATGGCTGATTATACAAAAGCATTTTAGGAGCCACCCCCCCAACATCAGGAGTGGCTTCAGCCATATCAAGCAAGTTTTCAATACAATTACGCTCAACCTTTACATCGTTATTCAAAAGGAAAATATATTTTGCCCCTTTCTCAATGGACTTCTTAATCCCATAATTATTTCCGCCTGACCATCCATAATTTTTATCCAAGCATTCCACAACGACACGTGGGTCGTGACAAAATCGATCCCGCACATAAGTAACTGATTCATCTGTGCTGGCATTATCTAAAAGAACAAACTCCACATCTTCACGTTGACACCCCTCCACAAGAGATGAAAAACATTCCTCCAAATGTTCCATCCCATTCCAGTTCAACACTAAAATGCGTACTAAAGGGTTATCCATATTGTAGATGTTTATTATAAAGAGACATTGCCTCTATAAAAATTTTCACTGTTTATTCTTGACCATTTTAATATTAGACGTCATATTTGTTTTATTTATAATAATACTTCTTTTATTGCAGATTTTAATTTTGTTTCAGAAGCAGGGACAACGTGAGAAGCATACGGCTCGTATCCACCTTCCTTGAAAGACCTTTCTGTACAAATATATGCTGGAGCACAATCCCCATAACCTGCCACAAAAACATGCCTATGCGGGGCACATTGCTGAGCATATAATTGAAATTCAACCATAGGTTCACCTGGTAAACTTAAAATAGATACGTTACCAAAATGTAACCCTGCAATGGGGATAGGCTGTCCTGTGCGATTTTGCCATGCCAATTCCATAGCTGAGTCAATGCGAACATGATGTTTTTGATTCGTATCATTCATCATCTTCTCTAAATTCTCTTTACTATGATGTTTATCATTAGCAGGTTCAAAATAAACTGAGGTCACTTTAAATTGCGGTTCGGCAATAATATCCTTTTGTGAAGACTGCACTGATTTCTGCATTCCTTCCAACATCCGCTGATATAACTGCTGACGTGCCTCAGGAGAACCATCATTATATTTGCCCCCAGCGATATCTCCACCACAACCAGTAAAATAGATATGCGGAACACCTTCTTCTTTTTCCATTTCCTCCCGTGCCATTCCTGGGAAATCATAACTGGCACGTGGATCCCAGTAGAAACTCTGCGGATGCGTAGCATAATAATGCAACCTTACAATAGGTCTCCCTGCCTTTGAGACAAAACTCAAAGTATGCACGTATGGGTCAATTAATCCTTCCTCCGCCTCAATCAGTTTCGGATCTTTGCAAGAACTGGAACGTGTGGCTATTGTACCATCTGGCATAACTACACGGCGGTTAGACGCTACCCTCTCAACCTTTGCTTTACCAATTTCTATTGAGGTACATGGCATTAATTGGGGTAAAGCACTTTCAATGGACTGGACAATCCTTCGATAAATTTCATCAAACACCTCATTTTTAGGACAGGGAGGTGGATTCTGAATTGTTCCAATAATATCAAATGCATCCGCATCACACATCGGGGCAGTGTGCTGATGAACCGTGTGAACAAAAACAGCATTGGGCTCAGTTTTAACAGCAGTCGCAATCATTTCACAGAGTTTATAATATGAACGATTGGCAATTTCACACCAGTCAATTGCACATAAGACATATCGCTGTTTATCTGTCTCAATAATTAGTCCCTTAGCAAGCAAAGGATGCTCAATGGTATCCAAAGGCTTGTAACTCGGGTACCATGGCGTACCTAAAGGTGGAGTTGCATCACACTTGAACAATGCAACTCGCAAATAAACATCAGCCGATACTTGCCTCGCCAATGACCAAGAAAATAAAGAAAGCACACCCGCAGATTGAATCCGCAAAAAGTCTCTACGTTTCATTATTACCTCCTAATATTATCATACTTACAATTTAGTAACAATTAGTATACCTATTTTTGTTTGAAGGTGCCAATATCTTGAAGAACATTTTCAAATCAAAATAATTACGCATTTTTAGGGAAGAACACAAAAGACTTACAATTTATTATTGTTGGGCTCAAAGAAGAACATATAGAAATTTTATTTGAATATTATGGCGTGTGTTCTGTATGGTATGATAATACAAATTAATAGCCTGAGAATAAATCTGGGCTATTGAAACAGGAGAATATGATTATGACAACAGGGATTTTGGTTGGTATTCTGGTAATCATTGTGCTTTCCATTCTATTTATCATCAGTGCGTATAATCGGCTCGTTCGTTTGCTAAATGAGGTAAAGAATGCATGGTCTCAAATTGATGTGCAACTGAAACGGCGTCATGATTTAATTCCGAATCTGGTAGAGACGGTAAAGGGTTATATGCAACATGAGCGTGCAACATTGGAAAATATTACGCAGGCACGTAATTTAGCGATGCGTCCTGGTTCTGTCGGTGAGCGTGCTCAAGCGGAACAGCAACTTACACAGGCATTGCACAATTTTTTCGTTGTTGTAGAAAATTATCCCGACCTAAAAGCGAATCAGAATTTCTTAGCATTGCAGGAGGAACTAACATCGACAGAAAACCGTATTTCTTTCGCACGGCAGGCGTATAACGACGCGGTGATGACATTTAATAATGCAATTCAAATGTTCCCAACAAATATTATTGGGGCAATATTCGGATTTAAGGAACAAACCTTCTTTGAAGTTCAAGATTCAGCAGAACGGGCGGTCCCTAAAGTATCATTCTAATCATCTACTATTGTAGGGTGTACAATCTACTTATGTTTGAACTTGTCCGCCAAAATAAACGTCGTTCAATTATACTTGCAGGTGTAATGCTGTTGTTTATGTTGATGATTGGTTATATTATCGGTGCTTTTTTGGCTTATGCTTATTATTTCGTTACGGAACCTTATGCCTTTTCAGACGAAAAATTGGCTCAATCCCCACATCAACAATATCAACAACACTATAGAACTAATTATCCACAACATCCTTCATCAACACGAGAATCTCTTACCTATGAAGAGGTGCAATTCTTTACATGGTTATACTGGGGACCACTCGGTGCAATAGTTGCTTTTGTTGCATGGTTTATCCAGATGATTTTTGCCTTCTATTCGGGAGGGAATATGCTCCTATCCATCAGTAATGCCATAAAAATTGAAAAAGCTGACCATCCACAACTATTTAACATCGTAGAGGAAATGAAAATCGCTTCACGATTGCCTAAAATGCCAGAAATATATATTATCGATGACCCAGCAATGAATGCCTTTGCCACAGGTAGGTCACCAGAACATTGTGCTGTCGCAGTAACACGAGGATTGCTCAACCATATGAACCGCGACCAGATACAAGGGGTCATTGCTCATGAAATCAGTCATATTGTTCATAGAGACACCTTATACATGACCATGCTCGCTGTCTCACTTGGGACAATAATTTTATTGGTCGTAGGACTGCGCGAAGCTGTCGGTGCTGGTATTCGTGGTTCTGCTCGTTATAGTAGCCGTAATAGAAAAGACGCAGGCGGAGTTATTTTGTTCCTGATAGTGGTGTACATCTTCGCTCTGCTATTGTCTTTAATAGCCCCATTCTTAGCACAACTTATTTACTTTGCCTGTTCACGACAGAGGGAATACTTAGCTGACGCAGGCTCCGTTGTTCTAACCCGAAACCCCGAAGGTTTAGCATCTGCATTAGAGGCAATTGCAAAAAAATATCAGCAAACTCCACCCATAAACGTAAATCAACTAACAGCACCTATGTATATAATCAACCCATTAGAAGCAAATAAACTTGATGCCTCATCAATATTCAGCACTCACCCCCCTATCCTAAAACGCATCCAGATTCTACGAACCATTGCAAGAACCCCTACAGCCACATACGAACAAGTATGGCAACAAATAGAAGGTAAAAAATGGAAGAAGAAATATACCATATCAACTAACGAACTTACTCCTACGATATATACTTCTGTGGGAGGCACTGTGCCTCCTCCTCTACCATTAGAACAACAAATGTTGAACCAAACAATCAAGCCCCCTTCTACTTCAGCAGAAACCACCCCACATCAAAATGTACGCAATGCTGGCGATGCCATTATGAAAGCACAAAAATTTAATTTCCTAAAATGCTCATGCGGAGTAATACTAAAAATCCCTCCCAATTACCAAGG
>DAOSBX010000035.1:0-5016 GCA_035361075.1 Candidatus Hydrogenedens sp.
TTTTACTTCTCTTGTTTGGTACCGCCGAATACAGCATATTTGTAATATTTCCAGACGACATCTATTTCAGTGAAACCTACTTCTTCGAGCCATTTGAGGTGTGATATTAATTTTTCGGGATTGCCTCCTTTGTGGTGTCTGCCCAACCATTTCTTATTTATTTCTTCATCTGAAATTGATTGAGCCATAAAGTTTTTCCAATTTGACATATATAGCTTTTCGAGATGTTCATTGGAACCTATAACAACATCCGCATTGTAAAACACACCTCCATTTGTTAAATTCATGAACACCTTATGATAAAACTGTTTTTTATCGTTCCCTAAGTGATGTAAGGATAATGAAGAAATAACAACGTCGTATTTTCTGTCAAACTCAAATTCTGCAAAATCACATAAAATATATGAAATATCCTCATAGCATGCTAACTTCGCTTTTGCCATTTGAATCATATTCTCTGCAAAATCGAGGCATGTTATTTTTGCATTGTGACATTTTTCTTTTACCTTTTTTGCTATTGTTCCTGTTCCACAACCTATGTCAATAACGTGAATAGGTATCTCTATTTCATAAGGAATGGCTAACAGTAATGCCTCAATCATTTCTTCATAATGTGGAATTAGGTTTAATACGATCTGGTCATATTCTTTTGCTTCTTCTTCAAAATGTTCTTTCATTGTTTCCATAGAGATTCTCCAGTATCTTGTTTTCTTACGATGTAAACATTATCTTCATAAGTAATACACTCACCTTATATTTTTGGTTTTAAGTCGAAAGGGAGGTATTTTAACAATTTTTATAATATCATTCACAAAGTTTTATTTGGTATTTGAATCAAAAGTAGTTATAATAATATATGTTTTAAAATATGTAAAAAAGTTTAAGTTCTTTCAATAACATTAACCATTAATTGAAGGGAGCGTTTTATGGCTAAAAAGACAGTAAATGTAGCGATGATCGGTGGTGCGTTTATGGGAAAGACGCACAGCAACGCATGGCGTAAAGTAGCGATGTTTTTTGACCCGCCTGTGAAGCCCGTGATGAAAGTTATGTGTGACAAAGATCCAAATGCATTGAAGAATGCGGAACGGTATGGTTGGCAGGAGACATCGGACAACTGGGAAGAAGTGGTTAATCGTCCTGACATTGATGTGGTTGATATTTGCACACCGAACTTCCTTCATCCTCCAATTGCCATTGCGGCAGCGAAAGCAGGTAAAGCGATTGTATGTGAAAAACCGTTAGCCAATACATTGGCAGAAGCGAAACAGATGTTGGATGCAGTTAAAAAGGCTGGCGTGCGTAATATGTGTGGTTTCTCTTATCGTTTTGCTCCTGCAGTACAGACAATTAAACAATTAGTTTCCAAAGGACAATTAGGTGATATTTTCCATTTTCGTGCGGCATATCAACAAGATTGGATTGTTGACCCTGATTTTCCAATGGTGTGGCGTTTGAAGAAAAAGCATACGGGCTCAGGTGCATTAGGTGATATTGGTGCTCATATTACTGATTTGTGCCATTTTCTTGTTGGTCAAGTATGCGAAGTTGCTGGAACGATGGAAACCTTTATTAAGAAACGGATTGTTCCTGAGAGTGATGTGGGAGCATGGGGAGCCAAAGGTGTTAAAGGGAAGAAAGTTTACGACACTGTTGATGTCGATGATGCAGTGATATATGTAGCACGAATTCAGGGCAAAAATACTTTGGCGACCTTCGAAGCAACACGGTTTGCTCCAGGACGCAGAAACTACAACAGTATCGAAATTTATGGAAGTAAGGGCTCGGTATTGTGGAATCAGGAAGAGATGAATGAATTTCATTATTTCAATCGTAGCGATCCACCTACATTACAAGGCTTCCGTAAAGTCCAAGCATGTGATATGGGTCATCCATATGTACATGCATGGTGGCCACCTGGACATATTATTGGTTATGAACATCTTTTTGTTCATGAGATGTATGAGTTCCTCTGCAGTTTAACCAGTAAGAAGATAAACTATCCCACATTTGAAGATGCGGTTAAATGTCAGGCGGTATTGGATGCGGTTGAGCGTGCATCTGCATCGAAGAAGTGGGAAAAAGTGGTAATTTAGTTCCGTCAATAAAACATATTAATAAAAGGAGAATGGAATATGAAATTAGGTATGTTAACGGTAATGTTTGGTGGGACACCATTAAAAGATGTCCTTGAAATTATACGTCCTCTACAACTTCAATGTGTCGAATTAGGGACAGGGAATTATCCTGGTGGTGCCCATGCTCCCGTGAAGGAATTATTATCCTCAAAACCCAAGCGAGATGAATTAAAAGCATTGTTGAAAGGAGAAGGTCTGGAAATCAGTGCTTTGAGTTGCCACGGCAATTGTCTACATCCCGACCCTGATTTTGCAAAGAAAAATCGTGAAGTGCAAACAGATACAATCAGATTAGCCCACGAATTGGGTGTTAAAGTTGTCATTGACTTTTCTGGTTGTCCTGGTTCTGACCCAACCGCCAAGAAACCGAATTGGGTAACTTGTGCATGGCCACCAGATTATCTGGATATATTAAAATGGCAATGGGAAGAAGTAGCCATTCCTTATTGGTCGAAACAAGCCAAATTTGCACGTGACCATGGTGTTAACTTAGCATTTGAGATGCATCCTGGTTTCCTTGTTTATAATACGGAAACATTATTAAAACTTCGCAAATCCTGTGGAAATAACATCGGTGCTAATTTAGATCCAAGCCATTTATTCTGGCAAGGCATGGACCCCTGTGCTGTTGTTCGTGTATTGGGTAAAGCCATATTCCACGTGCACGCTAAAGACTCAAAAATTGATGCAACAAACACTATGGTCAATGGTGTGTTAGACACGAAACATTATGGAGATGAAATTCATCGCTCGTGGATATTCCGTACATGTGGCTACGGGCACAGTTTAGAATGGTGGAAAGATTTCTTCTCGAACCTACGTATGGTAGGTTATGATGGTGCTATCAGTATTGAACATGAAGATAGTTTGATGTCCAATCGTGAAGGTTTGACCAAAGCAGTTGAATTTTTGAAACAAGCCATTATTGCGGAAAAACCGACAGCAATGACTTGGGCATAAACCTTTTTTAACTTGGGAGAGTCTAAATAAGACTCTCCCTTAACTCACTTTTTTAGAACTCTTTAGTAAGGAGGATTTGTCATGGCTATTCAAGTAGGTATCATTGGATTAGGGATGATGGGGAAAGTGCATTTTGACACTTACAACAAATTAAAAGGTGTAAAAGTGGTGGCGGTATGTGATACGGATGAGAAGAAAAGGAGAGGGAATATTGGTCCTTTTGGTTCTTTGGACTTGAGCAAAGTTAAGGTTTACTCTAAACCAGAAGAGATACTCAATGACCCGCAAATAGATGTACTTGATATAACATTACCTACTCCAGCCCATGCATCCATAGCCATTCAAGCATTCCAAACGGGTAAACATGTTATATGTGAAAAGCCAATGGCACGAACATCCTCCGAAGCGATGGAAATGATTAAATCTGCAAAGAAGAATAAAAAACATTTATATATTGCTCACTGCATCCGTTTTTGGCCATCTTATGTCGTAGCTAAAGAGTTAATAGAGAGTGGTAAATATGGTAAAGTGCTCACTGCAAAATTTACCCGCGTTAGTGGACTACCTAACTGGAGTTGGCAGAACTGGCTTCAGACCGCATCTCAATCAGGAAGATGTGCCTTAGATCTGCATATTCATGATGCAGATTTTGTCCGCTATCTATTCGGCAAACCTAAGACAGTCCAAAGTATCGGTGCAAGCCTTGCACAAGGCGGTGTAGACCACATCATTACAAGTTATAACTATCCAGAACGGCAATGGGTTGTCGCCGAAGGAGCATGGGAATATAGTACAACCTACCCATTTTCAATGACGTTCACTATTGCTATGGAGCAAGGCACATTAGAAATGTCGCGAAACCTTGCTCTGACGTGGTACCCAAATCGTGGTAAACCGAAGGCTATCAAGGTTCTCAAAGGCGATGGATACGAAGGAGAATTGAGGCATTTTCTGGAATGCCTTCAAAAAGACCGCGACTCGGATATTATTCCACCCGAAGAGGCATATAAAACACTTTTATTAATAGAAGCGGAATTAGAATCTATCAAGACACAGCGACCTGTTTCTGTTCGCGGTTAGAGATATTTAGTTAGATAATTTGGTTTACAAATATTTTTAAGTTCACAATTTTTATATTTTTGTTTTAATAAATATGCATCTTTTCTATAAAAATTTCTTCGCCCTATTCTGCTAAAGATTTCACTTAATAACCTTCAAAATAATCAAGGTCAACTTTAAATATTTCAATTGGTATATGCGTTCGCACACCTATTCTATATTTCATCATATAATCTACCAATTTATCTCCATCAATCAATATTAATTTAAAGTCAGACAAATTACCTGCATATTTCACAGCTTCTTCTGTAAATTTAGAGGTGGTAATGAACACACCTTTCTTGCTTCCTTTACCATGTAAGGCACCTACAAAAGACTGTAGTTCTTTCCTCCCAACAATTGCAGAATTCCAACGTTTTGCTTGAATATAAATATTATCTAAACCAAGCACATCTTGTTTAATAACACCATCAACACCTTCATCATTTGATCTGCCAAGGTGCTGGCTTGCTTCTTCGTACGAACCACCATATCCCATCTTGACAAGGACATCTACTACCAGTTTTTCAAAGGCGGTTGGGGATAGTTTCAAAATAATTTCTTTAAGTTCATCCTTTGTTAGGGAGTTTAATAATTCTACATTCTCTTGCACTAATTCCTCAGGTGATTTATTTGATACATTATCTAAGACTAACGTATCAGACATCTCTTCTGATGAAAATTTCGAGTTCTGATACCAATCTCTAAACTCCTGAAAATTATCTATAAGACATTTGTTGTTAATATTCTCAGGATTTTTTGAAAGGACTTCCAATCCCCTATCTGTAATTTTCCAGTATCCCACTCGCCCTCTTCGTTC
>DAOSBX010000035.1:5116-35705 GCA_035361075.1 Candidatus Hydrogenedens sp.
ATATAATGTTTATTTTAATATTAATTACTACGTGCTCTTTGGATGGCGTTTTGCCATGCTTGTAGGACTGTTTTTCTTTGGTCTTCTGTCCATTGTGGTTCAAATATACGACCGATACGCCAACGTTTTCTCAGTTCTTCTTGTCCATTCCAGAATTTCGTTGCAAGACCTGCAAGATATGCAGAACCTAATGCTGTTGTTTCAAGAGTTGAGCCACGAATAACAGGTTTCCCTAAAACATTTGCTTGATGTTGTAACAGGAAGTTATTTGCGGCAGCACCGCCATCTACTCGTAACTGTGTAATTTTTGTTCCTGCATCCTGCTCCATTGTAAAAACGACATCGGCAGATTGATAAGCAATCGATTCTAATGCTGACCGAACAATATGGGCTCTGGACGTCCCGCGTGTAATTCCTGTGATTAATCCCCGAGCATGCATATCCCAGTATGGAGCACCTAATCCTACAAAAGCGGGGACTAAATAAACACCACCTGTATCGGGTACTGACATGGCAATCTCTTCACTCTCTACTGCGGATTGTATCAGTTTCATTTCATCTCTAAGCCATTGGATTACCGCACCACCGACAAAGACGCTTCCTTCTAAGGCATACGTTACTTTTCCATCTAATCCCCACGCCACAGTGGTAAGTAAACCATGCTTCGATGGAGGTGCTTCATTCCCTGTATTCATGAGAAGGAAGCAACCTGTACCATAGGTGTTTTTACATTCACCTGTATTAAATGCTGTTTGCCCAAATAATGCAGATTGCTGGTCGCCAATTAGTGCGGATACAGGCACAGATTTGCCGAGTACTTCGGTGTGACCAAAAATTTTACTACTGGGGTGTACTTCTGGCAATATGCTTTTTGGTATTTTCAGAGCATCTAAAATTGTATCGTCCCACTCTAATGTGTGAATATTAAATAATAGTGTTCGTGAAGCATTTGTATAGTCTGTAGCATGAACACCCGTTAATTGATACAATAACCAACTATCAATTGTTCCAAATAATATTTCTCCTTTTTCTGCACGTTTTCTTAAGCCAGACACATTGTCCAACATCCAACGTATTTTTGTCCCAGAGAAGTACGCATCTAAAACCAGACCTGTTCGATTACGTATTTCTTCTTCAAGTCCTTCTGAGCGTAATTGTTCGCATAATCCAGCTGTTCTTCGACACTGCCACACAATCGCTGGATGTACTGGTGCACCTGTTTTTTTATCCCATAATACGGTGGTTTCACGCTGATTCGTTATGCCAATCCCTGCGATTTCATCCGCAGATGCTCCACATTTTTTTAATACCGCTCGTGCTGTTGCTAATTGGGTATTCCAAATTTCATATGGGTCATGCTCAACCCAACCTGGTCTCGGATAGTATTGCTTAAATTCTTGTTGACTTACTGCTACTGCATTCCCTTCATGGTCGAAAAGAATACTGCGTGAACTGGTTGTTCCCTGGTCTAAAGCAAGAATATATTTTTTTTCCATAACCCACTCCTTATATGTTTTCAATATCAATCACAATTGCTGAATATTACATATTATTCATATTTGTATAAGCCTTTCAAATTTTAAACAAAAGGAACAGGAATATAAAAGTGTGTTTTATTTTAAACTTAATACTAAATTAAGTAGTAAAGACACAGCATATTGAGCCTGTTAAACAGCAACAAAGATACTTTTGGCTGTAAGAAGGTTTTATTTCCATTTAGAATCTTCGTGGGACAATTAGTGTCTTGCCTTCTATGGTTGCTTTATTTTACAATCATTTATAATTTTTTATTTGTTAGAGGAGAATTCGAGAAAATGGTAAATCTTATTACGGTTGTATTATGTATGGTGGGGTTTTTGTTGTTATGTTTTTATGGGGAATTTAAGAAAGAAAAATGGACACGTGGCATAGGAAAAATGATGGCTTCTAATTGTTTTCTATATATCGCTATTTCATCCCTTTTACACTATCAATTGCCAGATTACCTTTATGTTCCTATGATATGGATTATTATTGGGTTAATATGCTCATGGTGGGGCGATTTATTTTTGCTATCACGAAATTCGATTATTTTTCTTTTAGGCCTTATTTCATTTCTTTTAGCACATGTGTGTTACATTGTCTCATTTTTAATAGTCAAAGTTGACCCATTTCTGACTATTTCAGCATTGGTGATATCCATAGTCCCTGCAATAGGTATAGCATATTGGCTAAATCCTAATTTAGGTTCTATGCGGTTACCAGCGTATATGTATATGGTGATTATTAGTTGCATGGTGTCTTTAGCCATTGGGGCATGGGCATATAGTGGGTTATGGAATTTGCCAGTTGGTGCCTTGATGTTTTACGTGTCTGATATGTTTGTGGCACGTGACCGATTTCGGAAATCAGATAATTGGAATTTTGTAATAGGTGGTCCATTGTATTTTGCTGCCCAAGTATTCTTAGCATCAACTCCACTCTGGGCAAGCATTTCATAAAAAATGTGTCATTAATAACTTTAATGAGGAGAACAACGATGCGTATATGTGTTGCAGGAGCCTTAGGTAAAATGGGGAGACGAATATTAGAAGTTGCAGGTTGGGAAGAGGATATTCAGGTATGTGGTGCTTTTGATTTGCCTGAGTTCAAGGGACGAGTTATATCTTATGGAGGGGAAAAAGGTAGTCCTAAAGAAATTGTTTTAGGTGATAACGCTAAAGACGAAATAGTAAAAGCAGATGTGTTAATTGATTTTACTCAACCAGCGTCTTCTGTTCGTCATACTCAGATTGCGTGTTCCTTAAAGAAAGGTGTTGTAATAGGGACAACAGGGCTTTCCTCAGAACAAGAACAATCTCTACGAGATTTTTCAAAGGAAATTCCTATTTTATATGCACCGAATATGAGTGTTGGTGTAAATTTGTTATTCCGTTTAGTAAAAGAAGTTGCGGAATGTTTAGGAATGGATTACAATGCAGAAATTGTAGAAATTCATCATAATCAAAAAAAAGATAGTCCCAGTGGCACTGCTTTACGGTTAGCAAAGGAAGTAGCAGAGGGGTTAAATTTAGACTCTAAAAAACATGTTTTATATGGGAGAGAAGGAGTTATTGGACCCCGTAAAAAGGAGGAAATCGGCGTGTTAGCAGTTCGTGGAGGGGATGTCGTTGGTGAACATACTGTATACTTTATTGGACATGGGGAACGTCTACAATTAACACATATTGCACATAATCGGGACAATTTTGCCAAAGGGGCTATCCGTGCAGGACGATTTATTCATGGTCGTGAACCTGGCATGTATGACATGATGGATGCGTTAGGTTTAAGATAAAACAGATAAAATCAAAATACCTATTGTTCCTTTGTAGGGGCGGGGATAATTAACTTTTGTCCTATGCTAAGAGTTGATTTCTCAGTTAATTGATTCGCCTTGAGTAGAGCATCTAAGGGGACACCATATTTTTTACTTATTGTATATGGATTATCTCCCTTAGAAACTATATGAATTTTTTCTTCCGTGCTTTGAGGTGCTGATGATTCTGTTTTTTGCTCTTCTCTCTCCGATTTAAGACTTTCTTTTTTGGGTTCCTCTTTTATTTTGCTACCTTCTACTGAGGGTATCTTTAATTCCTGACCCGCCCGTAATTTTGTGGGGTCAGTTATATTATTAAATTCCATAAGAGATTGAACAGGTACACCAAATTTTTTGGCAACAATAGCAGGAGTGTCACCAGGAAGCAATTTATATATCTTCATTCCTTCTTCTGATTTTGTTTCTATAGAGGATTGTTCTGTTTGAACTAACAGTTTTTCTTCTCGTCTTTCTTCTGTTTTCTCTTCTCCCTCTTTTTGCATTACTGCTTCTTGTGTTACCGCTTCTTGTGGGGTTGGTTGTTCTACTTTTTCTTGCGAAGGTGATGCTGGCTCCTGCTTCTTTTCTTCTACCTTCTGTTTTTTATCACCTGGTATTCTTAGTTTTTGTCCAATTTGTAATCGTGATTTTTCTGTAAGGTTATTCACCTTTAACAGTTCGTTTGTAGACACACCGAGTTTTTTTGCTATAAGAGCAGGGTAGTCCCCTTTTTGTACAATGTATTCATTAGCATCAACCATTTTTGGTTCTTCTGTTTTTTGCTCAGGTTTTGTTTTAGGCTGTAGTATTTTATAAATTTTACCCGCCTTTAATGCTGAACCTTTACGTACCCCATTCCAAGCACAGAATTCTGCCTCAGAAATTCCATAAAGTTTGGATATTGAAGCAATAGTTTCACCTCGCTTGACTGTATGTAGAATAGGACCTTCGGTTGTTTCCTTCTTAGGCTTAGGCTCAGTAGTAGTTGCAACAGATGTCTTACTTTCAGAAGATACGGCTGTTTCAGTAGGTTTCGGCGGTTCTACTTTTTGTTCTTCCTTTTTCGCTATGGTTATTGGTGTAATTGGAGTTAATTTATCGATATCTGGAATAGCCACTGGTGAAGACCGTAGATATTCGAGAGATTGAGCCCTGCTCTCTGCAAGATATGCTAACCCTGTAGCCTCAATACGTTTACCTGCGGAGGTTAACTTGCTTGCACGCTCCATAAGTTGATGTACCTCTGACAAAATCCAATTTGCCCGATAATCATTTTCGGAATGTGATGTGGAACCTGTTAGATACTCTGTTATTTTCTCTTCACTACGAGTAATGATGTCTAAAAGAGGTTCGCGGAATGGTTCCCCCCGAAATTGCTCGGTAATGCACGTTCTTTTAATAAAGCAGGACAATTTAGCAATAAGTAAATTTTTTCGAACGAATGTTTCATAATCTTTTACCTGCACTTGTTCCAATTGCGGTAATTCACGCAACAGATTTAAGATATGACTACGACTTTGGCTATCTTTAGGATTATCAGCAATACTCTTCACAGCGTTCGTGATAACGGGATTTTTCAACGAAGTATAGGTATCACTGTTTATTTCTTGAGCTAACCTTGCCAACGCATTTTCAGCCGCTTTATATAATACTTCATACGTATTGCCTATCAAATACTGGGGTTCAAGTCTTGAATTGAGGCTCAGTGTCCCATTTTCAATTTGCGGTAATGTTGCAGGGTTTCCATAGCAATCAAAAAGTTGAGTTGTCGCTAAACCTTCTCCTGTTAATTTCAACGGTTCTGAACCCCAGAAAGCCATAAACCAATGAGTTAATGTCTGGAAAATAAACGCATGCAAATTATCTGAATACGTATACCACCCGACTGACTCCGCCTCTTCACCCCAAAAACGGGAAATACCTGATAGAAAAGATAAGAGTTGTGAGACTTTGCCGTCCTGGATTAACACTGTATATGGAATTACGAAACTATCTACGCCACAAGATTTCATTTCCCAAAGTTTCTGAATTTGGGCAACTGTGTCTGCTGGCAAATTCCCGTTATTAAAATGTAGAAATAGCTTAATACCTTCTCCACCATAACCAATAATTGTATTCCTTACTATATCAAAATTTTCTCGTCCTTGTACCTCGCCACTCCATGCAATTTCATGAAGTTCTTCAGAAGAAACCGCTTGAATAACAGAGGGTATTGATTCTAACGATTTGAATGAAGGACGAAATGTCCCTATACTTTTAGATTTTCTTGCTATCTGGACACATTTATTTAAAAAATCAGGGGTATAATTACCTTCGATTTCCCATGTGCTTATATAACCGCCAAACCGATTATTTAAATCTTCAAAAGCATCTAATGGAGATGCGTGTTTGTCATAGTTAAAAACAAATGAAACATAATATTTCATGGATATTGCTTTTTTTATACGTGTTTCTAAATCTGATGTGTTGTCATCAAAAGATACCTTACGTATCCCTATCATTTGAGCCACATATAAACCATCATTATCTGGATTGTGGAGAACAACTGGTGGCAACCCTGACGTTTCTGTGTTTCGTTCAACTCTACAGAAAGGGATTTTCCACTCATTGGACTCATTTTTATACTTTATCGAAATGTTTGCTATTAAAAACGTCCGTAATGGAGTTAATTCGGAAACAGAGACCCAATATTTTCCACTCGGATATGTAATCGGTTTGTCAGGGATGAACTGAATAACCGATTCACCATTTATATTGGTAATATTTACTTCCATTTCAAATGGTGTATTAGGCGGTCCTGAAACTGCAACAATTAGCGGTTCATCAATAAAAACAATGGGCAATATCTGGTCAGGAGACAATTGGACATCAAAAGGAACTGCATAAGAGGAAATAAAAACAAATAATGATAAAAAAAGTGTCATAAACAGTTCCTCAGAACTCGCCCACAAATGGGTTTGTTTCTCGTTCAATACCAATGGTTGTCGCAGGACCATGTCCGGAATAAACGATGGTATCATCAGGTAAAACGAAGAGTTTTTCTTTGATAGATTTTATTAATGTATCATAGTCGCCACCGGGAAGGTCTGTTCTCCCAATAGAACCTTGAAAAAGAACATCGCCAACAAATACGAAACCATCACTTACTAAGGAAATATGCCCAGGCGCATGCCCTGGAGTATATAACACCTTCAACGTAATATTCCCTACCTTAATTTCGTCTCCTTCTTGAAGGTAGTCATCAGGGGGTGGAGAGGATTGAAACGGAACGCCAAACAGCAGAGCCTGCTGTCCCAAAGTTTGCAATACAACTTCACTTTCAGGGTGCATCAACAACGGAGCACCTGTTGCACGGCAAACACTGGCATTACCTCCACAATGGTCTATATGACAATGTGTGTTAATAACAGCACGAACAGACAAATTCTTTAGGTCCTGAATGAGTCTCATATTTGCTTCACCGGGGTCAATAACAATGGCTTCTCCATCATCAATCAAAATGTAAGTGTTCACAAAAAAAGGAGTTATTTCATAAACTTTTATTTCCAACGCTTATCTCCTTTACTTGTTTTTGAATATTATATTATATCCGAGCAATAGATACGAGTTCGTATTTTTATCCCTTACTATTCTAATTTACAAGTGCTACAAGGTCGTTCAAATCTTTGATTTGATTTTGAATAGCTACAGGTGCATAGAGAGACAGATTTGGATGGACATGGAAAATAGAGCAATTTCGTTCAGGAACAATCCACCATAAGGCGTTCTGGATATCGCCAATACTCCGAATACAGGGAATATAAAAATATTGTTCCCAAATACTATCATCATTTAGGTCAAGTTCGTTCATATCTGCAAAGATAGGATTAGCAATATCACAAATAGCCCCTGCGAGTAATGACAATACACCGGCATTTCCCATACCGATTAATGTAATAGGTGTTTGCAAATCTCTACGGGAACTTAACCAAACCAGCGATGTGATAATATCCTGTATCTGTTCGGCAGGTCGAGTATTCAAGAATGTATCCAGATAATTTGAGGTTTCTTTCCGTTTGACTTTTTCAAGCGGTGATTGATGTTCTCCTGTTAAAAATAGGTCTACCAGAGCGATTGCATACCCTTTTTGCATAAGATTTTGAAGTGCAGGATGAAGTGAGCCATCCGGATTTACAAAATATCCTTTGCCTTCATGATGAACGCATAGCACTACTTTTTGTGTTTCTGGTTTATTAGACCTATAAAATAATAAAGGTACCTGGTCGTGAATTTTTGCCCGTGATATAATCCAGCGTTCTAACACAAAGGTTGTTTCTCTACTCACAGAGACACATGTTCCCAACGTATCATTTATAGCAGGTATTTCCGCACCGGTTACAACGGCGAGAGAATGCTTATCTTTTTCACGGAATTCTTTTACCTGTTCTTTTTTTATTGCAATATATTTATTCCGCAAAGACTTTTTCTCGGAAACGAATTTATTTAATGTTTCATCATAACCTGCTTTTTTCAATTCTTCAATTTTATCATCTGTAAAAACGCGAAGTGATTCTTTCGGTGGAATTTCCAAATCTGGCTCTGAAAATTGTTCCCAATTTTGTTGTGGAAAGAACCGTTTCCCAAAGAAACGATATACCGCTTCACGGCTTTCTTTATTATAGTTATGTTCTGCGTTGACCTGCTGGTATTCTAAATTTGCGTCTTCACCATACAATTTGTATATGCTTCGGATTGCAGGATATTCCACCCGAGGAGTTGCCCGTGTCCAATCACCTGTGGCACATACAAGTATCATGGGGCGCGGAGCCATTAATGCCCCTATTTCCATATTCGATGCATTTCTGCGAATTAACGGGGCATTTTCGCAGATACAGCCTCCCTGCATGGAACAGGAAATCATATTAACAGGTGCGGAGACTTTAACTCGTGGTTCTACTGAAAATAGTAGAAATGTTTGTGTCCCTCCGCCAGAAGCACCCGTGCATGCGATTTGTTCAGGGTCAACATCCGGTAATGCTTGTAGAAAATCCAATGACCGAATGCTATTCCATAACTGGACGGCACATGGATGAATAGCCCATAATTTTAGCAAATTAGTACCCCAGTTATGAGGGAGTTGCTGTGAATCGTTATAACCAACCATATCATAACTAAACACGACAAAACCCATGCGAGCCATAGTAATGCATCGAGCAGGAACAGAGCCTATATTACTATTCTCAAATCGCCCTTCTTTCCAATGTCCATGAGGGCATAAAACCCCTGGATGTTTTCCCTCTTTAACGGGACGATATAAATTGCCCGTAACATAAAATCCAGTGAACGATTCAAAATATACCTTTTCTACAGTAAAACCATCCCCTTGAAATTTATCAAATATTTTTGCATTTAGCGGACACTTTTCTCGCTCAGGGAAGAGACCACATGCAATAGATATGGTTCTGCGAAGGTGTTCTGCAAATGATTCCCAGTCCTGTAAATTGTCAAAATGGGGCATAGTAAAAACTGTATTTGTATTGCGTATCATCTCTACACGAGCATCGGATACTCGTTTTGGCTCTTGTAAAACTCGTGCGTATTTACACCATATCTCGGGATTGTAATCTGTCTGATTGGAGAGCACAATAGAAAAGACATTTGTATCTCCATGAACCTGTATGGTTTGGCTATTTTTTATAGTTAATGATTTTATGTTCAACCATATATAGTCTGTTACATCCTTTTTATCTTTCTCTTTTTCAGGTGCAGAATAAGATAATTTTTGATTATCAATAATTACTTCTCCTGATTTGCCTTTTTCTGTCCAGACCCAAACAGCATAATTTCCATCCTCTGGGACATTTAATTCGCCCCATTCGCAAGCATTAACCCAGAGAATGGCATGGAAAAGGATAAAATGTATGGAAAATAAAGTTGTGCTAATCATGGGTTATTCCTTATTGTTACTTTTTTCATTCCAGTTAATAAGTTGGTCTTCAGTAAAAATAGCGAGATTAATTTGTGTGCGTTCATGTGAGGTAAAAATCAATGCTATTCTACCATCCTTCAACTGTATGGCATACGGGTAAGCATACGAATCCTTACCACGCACAAGGTCTCTTTTTATCTTCCATGTTTTCCCTTCATCCATTGAGATTGCTACGGAAAGAGGATTTCTATCCCCTGGGTTATCATTAAAAAACAATAGAAGATGTCCATTTTTTAACTTTATAAGGTCGATAGCAGCATTAGGGTTTACAAATTCTGTGTCTACGCCATCTGTCCATGTCTTCCCGCCATCAAACGACTCGGTTCGCACAATGAAACCATCTGGAATTGGGTCATACCCTCCTCCTCGACGGCAGTATGCAAGAAGATGTGTATTGCTCAAGGCTACAACAGAAGGTTGTAAATTACCGATACGTGAGTGGACATGATTGCTTTGTGTCCATGTGCGAGTTTTTAAATCATGAATAAAGAATACGGAGCTTGTTTCTGGTGCAGTAAATTCTGGGTCATCACCTTTCTCGTGGTATGCAGGCAGAATAAATTTGTCATTGCTTAACAACAACGGTTGAGAACGCACCATCATACCTGGCTCAAATGCAAGCACAGCAGAGTCAGACCATGTATTGGCTCCATCCTTTGAAATTTTATAATGTATCCGCGATGTGCACCACGTTTCACCATATCGCACCACATAAAATAACCAGACAATACCATTTGGTCCCTGCCAAACTACAGGATTTCCCTCACCAAGCCACGGAATATCTGCAATAACTACTGGCGATTGCCATTGGTTAGAACCTTTCGGCAACCTTGAACCAAATACTTTTGTATCATCTTCATACTCCCCAGTACCGCAATAATATGCCAGATACAAATCACCATTATCCAGTTCTGTTATGGATGCTGGATGCTTATACTTTCCCCCAGGTGTTTCTGTTCCAAATACTTTTTGTATAAGTATTTGAGGGTTTACGCATACGACTTCTGGGAAAGAATAGGCAAATTGTCCGATGAGCAACATTAAAATCAAAACAAACCCACAATTCTTCATACTTTTTCTCCTTAGACTTTATAGAATATAACTCGTAATAATTCTATATAGATATAAGACTAAAATCAAAATACAATAAAATATCCCATCATTTTTTAATTTTAATATAGTAATAAATTTGTTAAAACACTAATCTTAAAAGATTTCCCTTCATATCATCACTACTCATGTTTTTGATTTGAATAATATTCTTCTCGACCTTTAAGCATCCAGTCCCAGAGTGCTTCTTGCCATTGTCGGACTCTCTGTTTTTCTGCATCGGTTTGTGCAGAGGACTGTGCCTGTGAAATAAGCTCGCCTAATTCCATCATTCGTTCTTCTGTACCTAAAGTGGTCCATGCTACATTTTTCCAGTCAATTCCATTCGGTTTGTAATATGGCTTCGGGTAGTTCTCCGGATTGCACGCAATTTGCTCAATTGACAGGTAAAATTTTTTCATAGGTTCACTTGCATTGCCAAAATAGAGATGAAAAAACTCATCTAATATTGCATCTATATCCTGCGTCGGGTCATCCCAGATTTTAGCAATAACATACCCTTCTAACATATCTTGTTCACCACATATAAAAATACCTCGTATTCCGTCCCCGATAAACTTCCGCATAATTTCTGCGGTCTTATGAACCATAATGTTTGGGAAACATTTAAATCCACCTACCAATCCCGCCTCCATCGGATGGTGATAATAATTCCACAAAAAAACAGGTGCCTTTGCTTTTTTCAGCCAGTCATGATATAGGTTCATATCGTTCTCTCGCATTTCTTTATGAATAGCATAGTAGCAGGTATGTAGACATGGGGCTATGGATACATTTGGCTCAATATCAAAACCACGGGGAGGTAAGGCATATTCCCAATATGCAAGGGCGGTAATATATTTATCTGGATGTGTCTCTTGTAATTCTCTTGCTACCGCATTCACAAAGGAGAAAATATAATTGCTCATGCGACCACTACTAAACTGTCCCGTCCACATATCACGACCAGAGGTTATTAATTTCCGACAACGGTCACATCGGCAAAATTTCAAATTATCATCAGGAACAATAGCGAAATAGTTTCCTACTGCTTTCCAGCCTTCCGGCACATCCTTAGTTCCATCAAAAAAATCATCTGCCATCTGTGCTACTTCCTGTATCAGTTTGGGGTGTGTATAACACAGCTGTGTACCGGAACCAGAGCCTTTCGCCTGATATTCCGGGTCGGTAAAATACTTCTCAATTGTATATTTATGGAATGTGTGGTTCCCTGCCCATTTCTCACCTCCTAAACGCAATCGTCGCCAGAATAGAAATACTTCAGCACGGGATACCGTTCCCCATTGCTTTTGCATAAAGGGCCAGAAACCTGACCATAAAGCGTCCCGATATTTCAACGCAGGTGAACGGCGAATATCTATGCTTTTTACCATAAGTGTAGATTGAGTAGGAATAATAACATTAATCTCATTCGGACCATACCAGCGAACACCACAAAACTGTTCGAGGAAATGATACACCGCATAACAAGTCCCCTGGTCATCATATACCCCAGGCAATTCCATTTCCCCTTGACTACGCAATGGCATACCGACAGTTTGCCAATAATCAATTTTATGACGTGTATCTGCGAGGGTGTTTCCACAACTCATCGGTCTGCCTAATTCACGGCGATTTGCTTCTGTATCTTCCCAATCCCGACCTAAAAGAATCAGCGCATCTGTGCGAAATGCGATAATATACTCCTGTGGAGCCAGGTCTGAACTCCGAAAACCTAAATCATTAGCAAGATGACTATCTCCAACAAGTATTTTCCGTTTCGAAACAGGTTCTGCATCACTTTTAATAGGCAATTCCGCCCCTGTCATTTTCAAGATATGGTATTGCAACTCCAATGATGCAAGGCGTGCTGATAGCGTCGGATTTTCAGATACAACAATACAACAAACAGGCTTGCCGTTCTTTACCAGAACAAAATCCGCTTCCCCTTCCCCATCACTTCCAAATACCCACAAACAACATATAACCATAAAAAGAACTACTACTATTAAAGTTTTTATATTTAACTCTCCCCTAAATCTTCTAATTGGTATGACCATAACCTGTCCTTTCAATAAAGAAGTTGATTTTAATTCCATCTACGTATTTGTATCCTGTTAAATAAAAATCTGAAAAATCAAATTTGTCTAAAAATAAAATTTACAATATAGAATAGCAAGAGTAAAAATAGTAAATTTATTCTCCAAGGCCTTGTCTCTTTAGTTTTCTTGATAATTCTACTATTAATAAACAAAAAAATATTGACAGTATTACTTGTCCTAAATATAAAATATCTCTGAAACAAAATTTGAAATAAATAAAGAAGAATTTAAAAAAGATTTCCAGATGGCAATTCAGCCTGATCTTTTCAGTCAAACAAGACCAGGAATAATTCTTTTCCCGACAAAAATTCATTGGAGAGGGAGTTCAAAAATAGAATGGATTGAAGATGGACTTATTTATCTTAAAGAGCATTATAAAGAGTGGGGGATAAACTCCGTTGCCATGCCTCAAATTGGTTGTGGACTTGGAGGATTACCCTGGGAGAAAGTTAAAAAGTGTATTGAAAAATACTTTTTAAATGACCCATTAATAATAGAATTATATATTAATAATCCTACTAATAAATATAAGGGAACATAGTTCTACTTTTCTTGCATTCTTTTCTTTACTCGTCTTTCAAGTTTGTTTTGTTTTATTTTTTGTCTATTTTTTTGTTCTTTTTGCTTTTCTGTGGGAGGACCTTCGTGGTCTAATTTAGGAGCGGGAAGTTTTTCTAAAAGTTGGTTGAAATATTCTTTGGCTTTGATAACCTCGGCATCATCGGAATTGGTTACTTCTTTATAGCCAGTCCCGTTACGACAATCTCCGCAGTCATATAGTCTCCCATAATGGAGAGGGGAATTGTCTTCTAATAGCCAGCGTTTTGTCCTCAGGATGCGTCGGTCAGCAATGAAACTGAATATCCATTCGCGGGTTGTTTCTCTTTTTCCGCTGAGGAACGGTACCAGGGATACACCATCAATTGGTCTATCATCGGGTAGAGTCACACCTGCCCAATCACATAGCGTCGGCAGAATATCCGACAGGTCTGTTAGTTCCATTACACTGCCTCGTTGTTTGACATAACCCGGTCCCCAAACTATCATCGGCACACGTGCTCCTAATTCCGTAGGCTCCCCTTTACCTGATCCCCCCGTACCATTATCCCCTGCAAAAATAACGATGGTTTTTTCTTTCAGTCCCGCCTTCTCAATCTCTTCTATCAGTTTTCCCATGAGTTTATCCAGATATTCCACATTGGCTTTATAATTTTTTTTATCACTCTTTTTTAAATCATCACCTTCTTTTTTTGAATCCGGTGTCGGCACATAAGGAGCATGAGTGAGGCAGGTTGGATAATAAATCACAAATGGCTGGTCTTTGTGGCGGTTCATAAAATCAATAACAAACTGATTATGTATATCGGGTCCATAGTCATCGGGTTTTGTTGGGACATACTCACCATTTCGAACAATAGACGGATGCCAATATCGGGCGTATCTACCATCGCTTTCAAATCCACTCGTATATTGAACATCTGGCGGGATATAGTTTTTATATGCCCATGTGCAATATTCATCAAATCCACACTCAAAGATAAGTTTAGGTAGTTTACCGGATAATTGCCATTTGCCAGACATGGCAGTAGTATAGCCTGCCTCTTTCAGCAGATTGATAAAGGTTCGATGACTTTTAGCAATATCTTCTATATCACTATCAGGCTCCGGTCCTCCTCGCATATTAGCAAAATTATATATACCGTTATGACAACCGTATTGTCCTGTTAACAGCATAACACGGGTAGGGTGACAAATAGGTGTAGCATAGCAGGTCTCAAACTTTACTCCTTCTTGTGCCATGCGGTCTAAGTTGGGTGTGCAAATTTCTTTATTCCCATAGCAGGACAACTCTTTTGCCCCGATATCATCTGCCAGTACAACAATAAAATTAGGACGGTCTTGTTTCTTTTCCGTTTTATCCTCCGAATAAGCCATTTGAGAAAGTATAAATGAGCCCATACTGAGGACTGAAATTTTTTGCACAAATTCTCGACGTGACATGTCTTTCATATTTTCTTTCCTTCCAACAATTTTTTTGTTGTATTACAATCTGATAATATTAAACACTCTTAGCAGTTTTTAGTTCCCTAATGAAAGCCATTCATTTGATTACACACTGTTAGCCACACGCGGGTATAAGGGAATTGGGTTGGATAACGGATAAATTCAACATGTCCATCAAGATATAAGACATTCCCTCCACCGGGTTGATGATTAAGCATGGGAGTATTATATCCCTCCCCTTCCCCTTTTTTGAACAAATTATCCCACATTATTGGAATTTCTGATGTAGAAGAGCTAAAGTTCAGAAACCTCTCAACACCGTCTCTAAGACGATATACCACTCGTTTTTGAGTATCGCCAGGATAAAATGGATAAAACGACAAATCGCGGTCGTATATCCTTGCAACAGAATTGAGGGGTGCATTCAAAGCCTCATCCAGCATCTCACGGAACACAGTAACAAAAGCCCCTTCAATCTCTGTGCGTGGGTCGGGTGCCTGTTCATTTCCGTTGGGAACTAAATAGAGCGATGGGACAACTACCCACCCTAAATAACTGTATGAAATATCATTAATTTTGCATAAATCGGGTTCCTGGGTCTCTTGATTGAGCCAGCCTCCGGGTCCCAATGCAACAGTTCGGTCAATATCCGAAGGGCAAATCAATGCCTTCAAGTCGGATAGATATTCGGGATACATCCACTTCGGTTCAAAAAACGATTCTTCTGTATTTACCACACTACAAGGGGTTGCATTCTCTGTCCAAGGGGTTTTTATCGCTTTGATAGGGGGATAGAAATTGCCCTTACTTTCATTAGCATACATAATTAGAGATAAGCCAATTTGTTTTAGATTATTAGCACACGAAGAACGGCGTGCCGATTCACGAGCACGAGATAAAGCGGGCAAAAGAATACCCGCCAGAATTGCGATTATGGCAATAACAACCAGCAACTCAATAAGGGTGAAACCTCTATATCTATTGCGAAATACCTGATAGTAAGTCATAAGTTACATTATATAATATTAAACATCATAAAACAGAGTTCTATTGCTGAATTATACTTCGTATAATTCAACATCTCGTATTTTTTTGATATAGTATTATTAGCTACAAAATCAAAAGAAAAAGGAGTAAATATTTATGTCTATAACTACGGTTTACCTTATATCTACTATTTTTCTACCCGTTATTTTTTTATTTCTCCTTTACGAGTGTTTCATGCTTTTAAAACTTTCTAATTTTTCCCAAAAATCCATAAACGATATCATAAACCAAATACAAAAAGTGACAGAACACCAGTCTACTCTTAACAAAACGTTCTTTGATGAGATGAGCCGAACTCGAACTGAGTTGTTGACAACCATAAATACCACCTTAAAATCCCTATCTCAAGCTCAATTAGAACAATTAAAAATCTTCTCGGAGAACTTGAACCAACTAACACAACTTAATTCTAAAAACCTTACAGATATTAATGAGACATTGAAGAAAGAAATCCGCCATTTGCAAGAGAAAAATGAAGCAAAATTAGAAGAGATGCGTAAAACGGTAGATGAAAAGCTTCAAACAACTCTTGAAAACCGTTTGTCTCAATCGTTCAAAACGGTTAGTGAACAACTTGAAAGCGTCTATAAAGGATTGGGTGAGATGAAAACACTCGCATCAGATGTAGGCGACTTAAAACGGGTATTAACGAATGTTAAACAGCGGGGCATTTTTGGCGAGTTACAGTTGGAAAGCATACTTGAAGACATTCTAACTCCAAATCAATATGAAAAGAATGCAAAAATTAAGAGAGAGACCGCAGTAGAGTTTGCAATAAAAATTCCTGCAAAAGATGAAGATGGAAAATATGTATTACTACCTATTGATTCAAAATTTCCAAGAGAAGATTATGAGAAAATTTTAAATGCACAACAGATTGCGGATACTAATGCGATGAGTGATGCCATTAAATCATTAACCACCCGTATTACGAGTGAAGCAAAAGATATTAGTGAAAAATATATTGACCCACCACACACAACTGACTTTGCCATAATGTTTCTTCCAGTAGAAGGATTATTTGCTGAAGTTCTTCGAGTTCCTGGTTTATTTGAAAAGATTCGAAAAGAGCTGAACGTGATAATCACAGGTCCAACAACAATCACTGCTATCCTGAACAGTCTTCAAATGGGATTTCGAACCCTTGCCATTGAAAAAAAATCACAGGAAGTCTGGAAAGTGTTAGGAGCAGTGAAAACCGAGTTCAAGAAATTTAATGATTTATTAACAAAAACAAAAATAAAATTAGAATCTGCTGCTAATGAAATAGAACAAGCTCAAAAACGAACCTTAATAATCGACCGCAAACTTAAGAATGTTGAACAATTAGACACTGACGAATCTAAAAAGATACTTGAACTGGAAGAGCCCCCACTAACAGAATTAGATAAATAGAGGGGGCTCTTAATAATAATTATGATAGGAAACACAGCTCATTCTTTTCTTTAGAAGGGTTTTTGTGGTTCAAAATTAAGTATAATTTATTGAAGTTAGAGCAACACGCTTTAAAAATTACTTATTCATAGGTCGTCATAAATTTATTCTTATGTCTTTTTCTTCAAAACAAGTTTTATATTTTTCAATTATATTCGAAATTGTTTTGATAGTATTTCTTATTGGTTTTTCTATAATTCTATCAGAAAAGTCTTTACGGGATTGGCATGGTCCAGGTGGAAGTATTTCGACTGATTTATACATTCCTTCTATTCTTTTTGCATGTGGAAAAGGATTTGTGAATACTGACCCATCTGGTATCCCCCATCTTCGCTCATTTCTGGATTTTAATGAACAAATATTTTTGCCAGAATATATCCCCGCTCAATTTCAAGCACAGGATTTAGATATTTATCAACAATATCACCGATATTTAATATATACAGTAGGTCTGGTCTGGCGAATTTTTGGTGTTTCATGGGAAGTTTTGCGCTGGTTTCTCGTATTTTTATATGTTTTGACCGTGCTAATTGTTTATGCCATAGCAAGGACATTTCTTCCTCCTTATTTTTCTATTTTTATTGGTTTTTATTTTGTTATATCAGGAATAGCTTTAATTATTCTCCCTATCCTTCGTGACTTTGTGCGGGCTCCATTCATACTAACTGTTATTCTCATTCTTTTCTATTTAATTCAGGGGAAAAGGTCTAACAAGCGGTTCCTTGTATCCTGTTTACTATTAGGGCTAATCTGTGGGATAGGGATAGGTTTTCGTCGTGATTTACTCATGTTCTTTATTTTATCGTTATTCATCTTAATAATAGTCCCTAAGGAAAACCATATTCCCAAAATCCCTATCCGAATAGTAGGTGTTATCATCACGATACTTGTATTCTTGTTTTCATCTTATCCCATTTTGCAGTCATTTCATAAATTTGGCACATTAGGCTGGCATGATATCTTGATGGGTTTTGGAACCGAACATGATGACCTCGCTGGTCTTCAACGCACAAACTACGAACGCATGCCTAAATATAATGACTTGCTCGTTTCCGTAACTGCTGATAATCATAGTTACTATAATGAATCTTTAAACGATTACGAATTGTTTGTTAAAAAAAATTCAGAACTGGAAAAGCGAAATTTATTTTTTACCTATCTTTATTGGTTTCCTGCGGATATAGTAATACGTATTTATTCTTCAATAGCACGATTGTCAGACCGCATATTGACCAGTACCTTACCCATCAATCCCTATCGAACATTACTCTCACTTGTTGTTCTCATTATCTTCATGGCGATAGACTTACATAAAGGAATTTGTTTCTCAGTAATTTTACTTTTCGCTATGAGTATTCAGACACTTCAATTCAATTTTCGCCATAATTTTTATCTGGCATTTGTTCCATATCTGCTATATTTTTTAGCCTTGAATGTTTCTTTACATGGATTATGTCAGCTATGGAAAGGTGGCAAAGAGAAATTAGATGAAAATATACATGAGTTAAAGAGAATCTTCAAAAGGTTTTGCATTATTGGTTTTACTATCACTTTTTTTGCTTTCGGTATTTTAGTTGTTGCCCGACAAATTCAAAGTTATCAACTTACTCAATTATTTCGTTTGTACGAAACAGCGGAACGAGTACCAGTATCTTACAAAAGTTATACAACCCAAGCAGGAACCGCTTATTCTCTTGAAAAGCCCTTATCTCTCAGTTTTGATGACCATTTTATGGCAGTTCCTTTTTTTGAAGTGAGCATAGTCGTTGTAGATTTTTTAGTTAACAAATTTCCTGCATGTTTCGAAGTCCTATACGACGGATTAGATGATTTTTCTTGCAATTTAACAATAACTCGCTACACACCATCCGATACTCAATCTGTGTATGTTCGATACTTTATCCCCGTTTACGAACACCTACAAGATTTGAACTCTGATTGGAACCGTTTTATAGGAATACGAATTGAAGATACGAGTAATCTACAAGTTCAAAATATATATAAAATATGCAATCCCGAACATATTCCTTTATTCATAAATTATTACTTCGTGCAGGATGAATTACCCAATTTATATCAGAAAATAGCCCCTTATTCAAAAGAAATGATTAATCCCTGCTGGAAACCGTATGGAATATCTACAAAACGGATGGGCATCAATAATGCTAATAATGCTTTCTATAATGGGGACTTGACAAAAGCGTATGAGATTCTACAAAAATTTATGGAGGAAGAACCCTATTCTATTGAATATGGGCTTACATTGGCAAGTATTTATGAAAAAACAGGACAAGTTGAACAAGCAAAGGAAATATATTTACAACTGATGTCCAACAAACCACATGAACCGATTTTGGGTATTAAATTGAATAACTTATTGTTACAAAGCAATCTTTCAGAAGAAGATAAGCAACGTTTTTGGAAAGATGTTATATCAAAACTTCAGGATTCCTCTGTGGCATGGTTTTATTATTCAAAGAGTTTAACTGATGTAAATACTGCAAAAGAAGCTCTCTCTAAATCTATCTCCCTAAATAGAGACATTTTACTTTCAACCCCTTACACAAGCATGTACTATGATTTGAAAGAACTATTTTCACTGGCTATGAAAAACGAACAGGATTTAGATAATACATTGTGTTCTACTCTTCCTTTACATAGACAAATAGCATATATGCTAACTGCGGGTGTTTACACAGCTGATAATCACGAATACAAAAAGTCTCTGGATATACTCCAATTCTTGTCGAAAATTACTCCAAATCTATACCTTGTCTATCCACCAATAGTAACATCTTTACTTAATTCGCAAGATGCAGATATCGAAAGTATTTTCTATTATTCAACAACTTTAATTTCAATAATTCCCTATAAAATTGAGCCAATAATCCAAATAGAGGATATACACGACAATATCCATTATTTTTCCGAAAAAGAATGGATAGAATTATGGTCTGACTTAAGAAACAAAACACCAGACTCTCCTTGTATTCTTTGTGGATTGGGTCGTGCTTATGAATTATCACGACAAACAAACGAAGCAAAAAAAATATATAAAAAGGCTATCGGGTATTCCCACAAATCAGAAGCATGTGCACAGTTAGCATACTATCGATTAGCAAAATTAGAATACTCATTAGGTAATAGAAAGGAGGCTATTTCCTTGCTCAAGAAAGCAATTCGATTGTATCCAGATAATGTTTTATTAAAGCAGTTATTAGAAGAATATAAATGATAAATATGTCGTCTATAAAATCACTTTTCAAGGTTTTTTATATACTCTTCCTACTATTAATGTGGACGGTAATTCTATGCTTATCCATAGAATTAGGGACACGAGTTATACTAAGAACAGCCAATTACCTATATCAGCCTCTATTTGAAAAACAAACCAGCAAAGTATATAGAATGGTGAATTTATCAGATGATCTAAAACCTGACATCTTGAAAGAATTATCAATAGATGAAAAATCTTTTACCAATACTTATAAACAAAATGGCTATCAAACAACCATTTCTAATAATTACACTTGCAACAAAGACTACGAACTTACTTTGCAGGGTATAGCAGAAATGAAATTTGATAAAAAGGGGAACATTATAGAATCACATGGCGACCCTGTTATAGAGAGGTATATATACAATCTTGTTCAAGGCATCCCATCAGGCTATTATGACCCTTCATGGAATTCTGTTCTGGAAACAATAAAGAATCCATTCCATTTGCCTTTTTCCACGCAGTTAAAATATGAGTGTTTTTATACTTATTATTATCAAGTAGAAATTTCAGCATACCCTGAAGGAAGCATTCTATTAGCAAAGGAAATTAGGGACAACTACCCATTCTCATTGAAATCTCCAAACACACCTATTACTAATGATAGTCCCTGGCTTGTCACTTTCTTTTCCTATAAACCTAACTGGAGAAAAACCGACGATATTGCCCAGTATAATAATTTTGGTTTTCGTGATGACGACATTATTATGCCTAAACCCGATGGAGTGTTCCGTATTGTTTGTATCGGAGGCTCAACTACAGAAGAAGGGAACTCCAATGATATGACTTACCCTAATATTATGGAAAGAAAGTTAAATAAATATTTTCATTCCAATAAGATTGATGTTATCAATGCAGGGATATGTGGTTTTCGTTCTTTTGGCGAAGTTCGCAGGGTTAATGAGTTCCTTCGACTTCAACCTAATTTATTGGTCTATTATAATGCTATTAATGACATCTGTTACCATGACATCCCATATTGGCTAAAATTACCGAATTCATGTAAGATAATACTGACACACTCCACCTTCTTAAACCGCATATTTAATCGGAAACTACTACCCTCCGATGAATACATTGCGGATTACCTGCAAAAAACAATCTTTAGAAATTTAGGAGCAATGAACTGTGCCTGTAAAAATCAGGGAGTTCAAATGGCTATCTGTAGTTTTGCCTATCCTAAAATCAAATGGTATGAAATAATTGCAAAACTATATTATGACTTTAATCTTCGCAATGTATGGGTATCTTTGGACGATGCGATAATAACCTTTGATACTTACCTAAAAATCATTAATATATATAATAAAGAATTAAAAAATTTTTGTGAACAGGAAAGAATCTTATACATCCCTGTGGCGGAAGAGTTTAATGCTGGAACAGACCATTTCTTCGATGTTTGCCACATGACACCCCTCGGATTGGATGTTAAAACTGACATCATCGGTTCATACATCGCACAATGGATTGAGAAAAATGGGTATATACAATGAGAAGAATGTTTTAAATACACAAATATAAGGCAACTCCTTTTCAATATAATTTTTTTATATTTGCCAAATCTGATGGAATTATGATATACTATAGTTCCTTTTTTTATTTTATAACTTAGGGAGGTGGACGGGTAGCTCAGGTGGAAGAGCATCGGACTTTTAATCCGGTGGCCGCGGGTTCGAGTCCCGCCCCGTCTACCAGTTACAAATAAAAAAATATCAGGTCAAAGAAGGAGGTAAAGTTATGTGTCGTTTATTAGGGGTAATAGTGAACAAAACAGTAGAATTTAATTTTTCATTCAAGCATTTTAAACACCTTGGAAAATATAATCAAGATGGGTGGGGAGTTGGTTGGTATGACAAAACAGGTAAGGTAAATTTAAGAAAAGAAGGTTGCTCTTCGGTTGAAAGCGAGATCTATGACACTATATCAACTAAAATCCGTTCTCACCTGATAATTGAACATGTCCGCCTTGCAACAGTCGGCGATGTGTGCGATGAAAATGCACATCCTTTTGAATTTAAAAACTGGCTATTTGCCCATAACGGTTGGGTAGACCATGAATGTTTATTAAAATTATAAAAATGGTATGACACGTAACTGCACAGACTCAGAAGTATACTTCCGCTTTCTTATACAAAATATAGAGGAACAAAATGGTGATGTTATTGAAGGTATCCGCTTTGGTATTCAAAAGATTTATGATTATATAGACCATGGAAGTTTAAATTTTCTTCTTTCGGATGGCAACTATTTATATGCGTATCGCAACGGGAATACACTTTTTATGTTAAAAAGATTTCGTGAAGGCACCAATGACCAAAATGAATTTGAGGCAGTTTCAAATGAAACAAAACTATTGCTAAAAAGTAAAGCGTTAAACCATGAGAAGGCATTCGTCATCTGTTCGGAAATAATTTCTGATGAACCTGGTTGGAAAAAAATAGAGAATGGGCAATTACTTGTTATTGACAATAATCTAAACCTAATGATAGAGAATCTCTAACAAATATCGAGTATTATTACTTTATCGTCCTTACTCTGAAGGGACAAAACGAAACTCAACAGGTATAAATTCTTTATTTTCCTTAGCAAACAAATCTATTACTTCACCTATAATTAGGCTATCCCAAACGCGTTGAGGGGATAATGTTACAGTTAGACTTTTATCAAAATATGTACTTAAAGAAAATAATTTTGAGAATTGTGGGATAAGTTCTTCCGAATGGTAAAAAACTAAAGGTGTTATTTCATCTGTATAACAGGGTGAAAAATGAAAAGGCTGGTTATGTGTGAACAAAGAAAGTAGTTCAGGACAATCATCCGTGTCTTTACGAGCCAGTCGTTGTAATACATAGATATTTTTTTCTAATGCAATCTGGATATTTATGCTTTTTCCACGTATACATCCATCAGCCATCCGTTTTATTTTTTTCAACATTACTTCTGCATGCTGTAGTAACTCCAAAGGTTTCATAATAGACTGCTTTTTGGTCAATAAGTAAATAGCCTCCTGTATGCCACAAAGATTTAATACCATAGGGTATGCTGTAATAGTAGTTGGGGCGGATGTATTTTTCAATATTTGATTCAATAGCAATTTCCAGATATTCTGTTGAGACTGTTCAATAGACGTAACGAAAAACCTCATTTTTTCTTCACATGCCTGAATAGCGAGTAAAAGTGTGCTATAAACAGAAGAATAAAAATCATCAGGCGTAGTATTGTTATAAGCAATTCTGGCAAGATTTATGGTGACTGACCACGTATCTAATTCTGTTTGTAAATCAAATTTATTATAATCTACAAATTGTAATGACACTGGGATAGAATGGTCTTCTACACAAGAAACAAGGTGTGACCAGAACACAGATGAGGGTTTTATTGTCATAGGGAGGTCAAATCGCCAAAATAGCGATGTGGTAGCATTATTATTTGTCCTTGTTTTATCTGAAAAAATACATTCTAAAATATCTACCATTAAATCTTGAGCAACTGAAATATAGCTGGAATAAGTAGTACCTAAATTCTTACCTTGATGACCAAGCACATACGTATCCATCCATCTTTTTGGCAAATACCAATCCAAGACAACTTTCATATCTGCAGTTCTATCGCCATGTTTCTCTTGGGACATTATAAAAGAGGAAAGCCAATCCTTGTAATCAGTTCCTTCGAGCCCTTTGATAAACGGAGTAATAATCCAATTAAATCCCCACCAATAAATATCTCCATAGAAATAATCTACACAATGAAGATGAATCTCTTTTAAGGCGTTCCAGAAATCTCCAGGACTTTTTACTGCCTTGTTTTCTTTCCTTCTCAATGCCCATATAAGATATGTGGGTAATTCCAAATTCATAAATCGGTCTGGTTTGTCTAAAGCATGGAGATAAATAATACCTTCTTCATGAGCGTCTATACACTCGGCTGAGAATATATGCACACGCGATATTTGCTCTTTAACTTTCTCTCCTAAATGAACATCTGTTTTATCTGGCGTCCCTTCTTCATCAATCCCATGAATTAATATCTCAACACACTCATCAATAGGCAGATTCAAATACTTACTCTTATAGTTATAGATTATCCCTTCTTTTTTTAGAATATGATAACAGAGCTCGTTTAAAAACTCCTTGCTTGGTGAATGTATTTGCAGTTGGTCAAGTATTGTCAATATATGCTGAGAAACTTTCTCATACATAGTTATATTCAGATTCAAAGGGTTCAATATCTGCTCTATTTCTTTGTGTACTTCTTCTATTTTTTGATTGATAAGTGGTGTAAAATTAGTCGTCTTATCGTGTATTTTCTTCTTTCTGGAACTATGAATAAAAGTCTCCTTTGCTTGTGATGCGAATTTCTGCTGTAAATGTTTCTGGCGTCCATATTCAGTATACATTTTCAACGCCTTTTTCAAACCCATCTCTTGCAAAGCCTGAGTTGTAAGCGAATAAATCTCCTCAGTAGAAACAATTGCTTCAAGGCCATGGCATTCCCTCAAATATGTTTTTATAGCAGTTGCAAGACTGTATTCCAGTTCATTCTCAGTCATTTCCCCAGATTGAAGTGCCTTTTTTATTGACTCTGACAATTTCTGGAGGCTAAATGATTCAATATGTCCATCCCTTTTTTTAACACGTAATGCCCCTTGCAAAGGGATTGAAGGAAAACCAAACAAATCAAATAATAAATCGCATTTATTTTGTTTTTTAGGTGCTTTCATATACTTTCTTCTTTTGTGTTTTAGGGTTATATTTTATCAATAAAAAGGTGCAAACTGGAACTGGGAAAGTAGTCGTTTCTTTATTGAAATGGAGTGAGATTCTCATTTATTATGCTTATATAGAACATATATACACATAACTGAACCTGAATTTATGGAGGGTTAGAAATGGAACCGATGGATTTAAACGTGAAGGTGTATAAAAAACAATCACCATTCCGCATTGTTTTCATATTTGCATTAGGAGTTCTTGTCGGGTTTGCCTTGTTCTATATTTACTCCCAATTCACAACACCTCCTACCAAGGAAATACTGTTACAACCACAAATTGCCAAACAAGAACCAAAGGAAACACCTAAAGAAGAACCTTCAATAACAAAACCTACTGAAAATAATGAACAAAAAATTATATCCGAATTAAATAATACAGCACCGTTTATCTACATTATCGATGAAGAAAAATTCTCTGATGAAACATTGGGAGTTTTAAAGCAAATTAGACCTGTTGGTGTTGTTATAAGAAACTATCAAGGTGGTTTAAATCACGACCGACTTGTATCTATTATAGATAAAATCAATAGTGCCTTGTACACCGAAGGGCAATCCTTACCTCTAATAGCAATTGATTTAAATTTAAGCCAAATTTCAACATTCCCTCCATTTAGTGATTTACCGAAACTTACAGAATTTAACACATCAACAGATACATCAAAAATAATAGAGGCGGGAACGCTTTACGCTCAAAGGGCAAGAGATTTGGGAATCTCAATGTTTTTAGGACCTATGATTGAATTATACGTTGCAGGACGTGTTCCAGAAACGGAGAAGCCAAATTATATCGGCGACACTACTGAATTAATCCAATGGGTAGGAATTTCTTTTATACAAGGAATCTGGCAAGGTAACGTTATTCCTGTCGTTACGAACTTCCCGAGCAAATCCCTCTCAACAAAGAAAGAAATCGATTCGCAAATAACGTATGCATTAGAAGTGGATAGCCAAGGAGGAGATTTAAATCAGGCAATCTCACAATTAGGCACATGGCTCTTCCCATTCTCAGAAGCTATTCATCAAAAGTGCCCTGCTTTATTAGTATCTCATGTGGCAATTCCACTTTTAGATGATGAATCTCCAAACATGCCAGCATCCATATCACAAAAAATTATTCATGGGCTAATCCGAGAGAAATGGGCATACGATGGATTGATTATTGCAGACGATATATCTGAATACCCACTACACACAGGGGAAACGCTTCCAAATATTGCTTTGCAAATGGCAGGTGTTGGCGTGGATTTGATTTGCGTTTCGATTTCAGATATCGATACATTAACCCAAATACGCGACATCATTAACCAGAACATCTCTTATGAAGCAAAAGAATTAAGAATAAAAAGACTTACCAACTTAATAATGTCTGTCTCACCATTACCGAAAAAGGAAACAAAATCCGTTCCACATCCAGAACCACCCGCCACGGTTACCCCTGCTGAAACAACAATCATTGCGCAAGCTACCGAAGGGAGTGCTCAACCTACCTCAACAGAACAAACCGCAACTGTCCCATCTCAACCTGAAACACAAGAGCAAACTACTACCGTAAATACAGAACCACCTAATATACCGCCAGAACAAGCCAGTAGTACCACTCCTGAGCCTACACTATCAGAATCACCGATTTCTACAGAACCTCCTAAGGAAGAACCTGCTGGAGAAGTAAAACAGGAAAAGCTTAACCAGGACTTATCGCAAATTGTCGGAGAAGCTAAGAAGCAAGAAGATGTCCAAAAGAAGGAATTGGAAAAAGAAACTGTAATATCATCATCTTCACAAAAAGAAAAACAAGAGAAAAGTGAGGATAAAACAGAACCTGAAAAGAATATTCAAAAACCTAAAGAAGAAAAACCAGAAGTAGTACAAACGAAAAAACAAAAACTGCCTCAACCTCCAGGAACAAAGGAAATACGACATCAAATAGCACGAGGTGAGACATTATTTAGTATTGCACAAAGGTATGGAGTTAAACCCAAAGATATTATTGATTGGAATGGGATTGACAATCCAAATTTAATTAAATACGGGTTAAAACTCGTCATATATGTACCAGAAGGAGCAAATATATCCCCTTCACAAACAAAACAGCAAATACAACAAAAGAGCCCTGTTTCTCCAAATAAAAAGAAGGAATCTGAACTATCGCCAATTTCTGTACCAGAGATAAAAGAAGGAGATAAAGCAATATCAGAGCCAATCACTGGAATTGAACCTATTGAGCCTAAAACAGAAGATAAAACTGAACAGAATGACAACAAAAGTACAACCAATCAAATTCCACCCAATACAGGTGACACATTTATTTATATTGTTAAACATGGAGACACATTAGAAACGATTGCAAGGGATACACGTGTGTCCAAAGAGGAAATTATTCAACTAAACAACCTCAAAAAACCATATTACCTGCCTGCTGGCAGAAAGCTAAAAGTACCTCGTGTTCCTAAAGTTAGTTTTAAATAACATAGGTATACTGTAATAAAGGATATTAAATTCTTTCTTCTGTTATATACAAATAGTATCTTTGTAATTCTAAAAGGATAGGGTGTGTCCAGTTTGATTTTAAGGCATGGATAATCTCCCGATAATACCAAAGAGAACCTTCTTTCCCTCCATTGAATTTTTCCCAGATATTATCACCCCCACGGCACAAATCCAAGTAGGTCGTATATAAGTTATGCCACTTATCACAGGCTACAATAAGCTTCACCTCAGGTGGAAGATAATAACATTGTGAGATAAATTCCTGTTTCCTTTGTTTCCATGGTTTTTTAGGATAGGTAAAAGAATCAGAACAGTGCCTCACATATAACGCTACCTTTTTACCAAAGTTTTTAAAAATTACCCCTAATAGAGTAAAAGTATATTCGCTTGCCTCTATATTAGTTAGTAAAGATAATAAAAACTGTTTTTCGTCTATTTCTAAATTTATAATCTCAACTCCATCTAATACTTGACTCGCCCATTGTGTATTCTGGTCTTCGATAGAATCATGTAATAATCCCGCAATAAACTGGTCTTCATCCCCCCCTTCTTCCAAAATCTTGCTGGCAACAGCCAACAGATGTGTTATATAAGGGATATCCCTCCCCTTTCGTTTCTGTTCTTTATGAAGCATTAGGGCAAGATCTATTGCAGACAGTACCCTCTTTTGATCCAGCTGAATCATGAATGCTCAGTCCTTTTTATTCCTTTTATCTAAAAACGTGATTAGTTTATCAGGATGGTCGGTTTGTATTCCATCGACACCCCAATTTAAAGATTCTTCCCAAGATTCAGGACCAGCATCATCCATAAAAACTTTGGCTCCATACTCATGACACATTTCCACAAACGTAGGACTGCACGACTTAAAATCAGATGCTATTACTGGCGGTTTAAACATTTCCAGCACATATTTTAAATGTTTTTCTGGTCCAGGGTCAGGCATAATAAAACAACCAGGGCAGAGTTTTTTTACCGTTTCTAAATCTTTCCTCCCCCCATACCAAACAACCCGATATTTCATATTATATGATTCAAGTTTATCCAGAACCTTGACAGGGTCAACACTTTTCATATCAAGGTAAAGTCCGACCTTGTCTTTACATAAGTCTAATATTTCATCAAAAGTGGGTATACGCTGGTCTGAAAATTCTGAACCAACCCGACTACCGATATCTATTTGTTTCAATTCTTTTAATGTAAACTGTGAAATGGAGCCCTTAACTACATCTGTGTAATCATCTATTTTACTATTATGAACACTTATTATTTCGCCATCTGCTGTTGTTCTTAAATCAACTTCAATAAAATCCACATCACACTCAATCGCCTTTTGATAAGCAATCAATGTATTTTCGGGATATCCTTGATGAAAACCGCGATGTGCAATCACATAAACACCCCCATGTTTCGGAGGTGGTAGCGATGGTTTACCTTCATCTGCAAAGAGAAAATGAGGTATACTCAAAACAAAACTGATAATAAAAAAACCTATGACCCGCTTCATCAATACAACTCCATAAATTACTTGGTTAAACTGATTCCTTTTTTTCTATAATTGAATCTTAGAAGAATGCACAATAAAATGAAAAGACATAAGAAATCTACTTTATCTATATGATTTTTTGAAGTAGCATCACCACACCCGAAAAAATAAAATGCTTTGGGTTTCTTTTTTCCTATACCTCTTATATTAATCTCCGCATTTTGATTATCCGAAGCAACTACTTTTACTTTGGCTGTATATTCTTTCTCTTTAAGGGGTATAAATTGAACTTTAATGGTCGCTATTTGATTTTCAGTAAGTGAAAAACTTGTATCACCAGAAAGGAAAAACACCTCCTCTTCCTCCCCCTCTTCCCCTTCCTTCCTATGTTCACCTTCCTTTTGAGTATTTTCTAATTCCTCTTCGGGTTTCTCTATTGTGGCTGAACCTAATAAGGTTCCCTGACCTGTATTCATTATATATATATACTTTTCAGAGGTATTCCCAATTTCTACAACACCAAAAATATATTCATACTGCGGGTCAGGTTGAACCGTTAAAACAGGTCCTTCACCATAAGCCTGTATAAAAAATAAAATAGACCAACAAAGAAAATGAATTGCCAGAATTTTTGTCTTCATATACTTCTCCAATAAATTATTTGCTATTTAGTAACTTATTTTCCTCTTATATATAATTCCTTTTTACTATAAATCGTTCATTTATTCTAATAAAAATAAACAAGCAATAAAAACTTCGGATATATCGAGTCATGAAAGGAAATCCCCACATCTCATTGAGATGTGGGGATTCAAATTGCCTTTTTACATCTGTGTGACGTTTATTGATTCTTTGCCCTTCTTCTTGTTGCAAAGAATAACATAGCACCTGCTGTTAAAGTTATGAACAGGATATCACCTGCATAACCCGTCGTATTGTCCACAGGCGAACAGGAAATGATAAATCTCCGTTTCGGTTTCTGTCCTTCACCGACAATGTCAACATACTTATCTTCTGCCTTGACACCATCATTGACTGTCAATTTCACTTTGCCATTATAGGTTCCCGCTTTCTTCGGAGCAAACACGACATCAATCGTCTTTGTTTCACCTGTTCCTACACTTAAGGTACCGGAATCAGGTTTTACAACGAAAACACCATTTGCTGTATCTTCTACAGAAATAGTTACGTTTACCGCAACATTGCCCTTGTTCACCAACAAGACTCTCCTCTTATATGACTTGTTAATAGGCTGTTCGCCGAAGTCTACCTTTTCAGGAACGATTGTTAACTTACCTTCTTCAGGCTGAGGTTTAGTAACATCCTTCACAATAACTGTTCGTGTCGCCGTTGCTGTATTGCCGGACGCATCTTTTGCTGTGTAAGTCAATGTATACTCTTTAGCCACACTTGTATCCACAGTTCCGGTAACAGTAACCTGTACATCACCTTGACACTCATCTATGGCAGTTGCGCCTGGGTCTGTAAATGTCTCACCTTTATTAATCTCTATTTTTGCTCCACCTTTTAACGTTATCACCGGTGGCTTTGTATCCACAACCTGAACTGTGCGTGTCGTCGTTGCTG
>DAOSBX010000036.1 GCA_035361075.1 Candidatus Hydrogenedens sp.
TTTCTTCCCCTACTACGTATGGCACTGTAGTTATATCCGGTGTTCCTTCTCCTTCGACTGCACCTTCCCCTTCAATAACACCTTCTCCTTCAACTATTCCTTCTCCTTCGACTGCACCTTCCCCTTCAATAACACCTTCTCCTTCAACTATTCCTTCTCCTTCGACTATCCCTTCCCCTTCAATAACGCCTTCCCCTTCAACTATTCCTTCTCCTTCGACTATCCCTTCCCCTTCAATAACGCCCTCACCTTCTGGACATGGACCGGAAGAAACTACGAGGTTTACAGAACTGCCGTATGGAATCTGTTGACCAGCCAAAGGACTCTGACTTATAACATTATCAGCAGGAACTACGTCATCACATATATATTGAACTACTCCTACATTTAATCCCACATTGGTTAAATCAATTGTCGCATCATTTAAGGTTTTGCCTACAACATTAGGGACTGTAACATTACATGGACCATCAGAAACAATTAAATCAACAGAACTGCCGTATGGAACTTCAGTACCAGCTGATGGGTTTTGGCTGATAATTTTACCCGCAGGAACAGTATTACTACATTGCTGTTGAATATTTCCTGTATATAATCCGGCACTAACCAACGTATCATCTGCATCATCCAAGAATTTACCTGTTACATTTGGGACAATAACTAGACAAGGTCCTGTTGATACTATTAAGTCAACCGGGCTTTCTAAGGGAACCTCCAAACCGGCTTGTGGGTTTTGGCTTATAACTCTATCTGCTGGAACAATATTATCACATTGATAGTTGATATTTCCGACAGTAAGTCCTGCTGAAATGATTTCTGTTTCTGCATTTGTTAAGAATAAACCTATAACATAAGGTACAACTCCGCCGGGACACGGTCCTGTGGAAATAGTGACGTTTACTGGACTACCTGGAGGCGATTGTGTTCCTGCGAGTGGATCTTGACCTACTATTGTTCCTGCAGGAAAAAGTGAACTACATATTTCACTCACTGAGCCTAATATAAAACTGTTATTGTTTAATATTATAGTTGCGTCATCTATAGTTAAACCGACGACATCAGGCACAGTATATTGCCACAAGAAATAGGGATATGTTACATTTTCCACAATTCCCCAAACAGTTCCAAATTGCCAGCCTTTATATGTATTCTGTTGTTTCATTTGTGCTGTTGTTTTGCCCGTACCACCTGCAGAGGTTGTCCATCCGGAGGTCTCAGTATTCCAATAACTTGACTGAACTAATCCTGCAGAACGATAGCCAATTAATCCTCCTGTATTTGAGGCACCAGCAACAGAGCCTGTTGAATACGAATATCGTATCTTTCCATTTAACGTAAAGGAGCCAACTAAACCTCCAATATTTGAGACATAACCTAAAACTGAACTGTATGAATAACATCTGCTAATTGAAGCCCGTTTGGCTACACTTCCTCCTACTAAACCTCCAACACTATTATTTCCAACAACGCTACCCATAGAATAACATTGTTCAACAATGCTTTCATTACGGCCAACTAAACCACCTACAAAGTTTGTTCCTGTTACGGATGTTGTGTTGGAATAACTTCTTCGTATGTTTCCAATATTATAACCGACAAGGGCGCCTGTATTTTCCGATGCTACAACTGACCCACCTTGGGTATTACATTTCTCTATGGTTCCACTGTTTCTACCTGCAATTATACCTACATTATTTCTTCCTGTAATAGAACTATCTTCAAAAACTACATTTGTTATTATCCCAGTTGATGAAACATTATTTAATAAACCAACATAATCAGTTAAGGGGCGGTTAATATACAAATTAATGATCTTATATCCTTTACCGTCAAGCCTGCCTGTAAATGGCGTTGCTAATGAACCAATGGGCAAAAAACCTTGTCCACCATTCCAGTTAACGGTATCAGACGCATCAATATCCTGTGTTAATTCATATTCACCATTGAGGGGATATAGAGGTGAATTGCCTATGCTTTGCAATTCCTCTATAGTGCTTATAGTAGTTGCAGACCAACCATGAAAAGCCACCATGAATGATACAAGAATAACAAATAACACTGACTTAGCAATAGATTTTGAATGAAGATTAAATGATAGTTTGTTTTTCATATACTAACTCCTTCCTTAAAATAATTTCATTATTTAAATTCAAAACCAACTATTTTTATTCCTATAACCTAATTTTTTTATTTTTTAATATAATTTTATACTAACTTTGCCAGAAAAGTCAATATTTTTAAGTGAAAAAAGCATTTTTTTATAATATTTTAATTGTTTTTATATTAGTTAATTATTTGACAATGTCAATTAATTAACATTTTATTAGAAGTAATGATAACATATTGGCATTTAAGAAACGTTGGTTTAGGATGTTATATTAAGTGCTCAGGATTATTTTTAGAGATAAAAACAATCTTCTCTAATTGAATAGGTCTATATATTACAATTCAAAAATAAAGTATGTTTTATAAAATATTAAAAGGTTATGAGTATATGCTTTATATAATTTAAGGCAATTTTCACTATATAAAACTAAGAATATTGAAAAAGAGAAAAACGTCAGCTCCCAACGATTTTATGAAGAGATTATATCACCCTCATCGAAATCCTTTATAAGTATTGTTTTTTTGATGATGTAAAACTTTTTATTAGTTCAGTCTCACAAATAAGTCGTTTGTGCTAAGCTATTCTGTGATACTAATGGTATTGTTATTAAAACATTTTTGTTCAAATATTTTATGGATTAAGATTATGACAATTAATGTTTATCGGGCTATATGATTATTTGCCATTTATATATGCGGAAGGATTTATTTGGTATTCTGCTATTTTCCTGTAAAGGGTACTTTTGCCAATTCCGAGTAATTCAGCGGAAGAAACAACATTTCCTTGACATCGTTGTAATGCTTTTATAATATGCTCTTTTTCCATTTCTTCAAGTGTAAGAAATTTTTCCGTGGTGTATTCTTTTAATTCTGTGGCAAGGTCTTGAGGCTGAATTATGTCTGCTCGTGCTACGACAGCGGAGCGTTCGATTAGGTTTCGTAATTCACGGACGTTACCATACCAAGGTTGGCTGTCCAACCATTTTAATGCTTGGGGAGAGAACTGTTTGGGTCGCACAGGAAATCTTCGTCTCACTTGCTGTAAGAAATAATCGGCGAGAATTGGTATATCGTCGCGTCGTTCACGAAGGGGTGGTATAGTAATAACGAAGGCATTTAGTCGGTGGAATAGGTCTCTTCGAAATCTGCCCGCATTAACTTCTGCGGGTAGGTCTTTATTCGTGGCACATAGGACACGGACATTAACATGAATATCAGTATTTCCACCGACCCTTCTGAAAGTTCCTGTTTCAATTGCTCGAAGGAGTCGAGCTTGATGAGAAAGGCTAAGGTCTCCGATTTCATCTAAAAACAGGGTTCCATTATCTGCTTCTTCCATTAATCCTATTTTTGTTGTGTGTGCCCCTGTAAAAGCTCCTTTTTCATGACCAAAGAGTTCACTTTCAAACAACTCGTCAGGAATAGCCGCACAGTTAACAACAACCAGTTTTTTCTGGGCACGATGAGAAAGGTTATGTATTAATCTTGCAACGAGTTCCTTACCTGTGCCTGTTTCGCCAAGGATTAAAACACAGAGGTCTGACCGAGCACAATCACGTGCAAGAGCACGAACCTTTTGTATTGCTTTGCTATTTCCTATAAGGGGGTCAAAATTAAGTCCCCCTGCAATTAATTGTTGATTTTCCCATTCTAACTGTTGCATCCGTTCAGCGGCACGAATATAAGGAGCTAACGTATGAGCCATTGCCAGTAAGTATTCAAGGTCTGCCTCCTCATAAAACCGATGAGGCGTATCTGCACTGATAACAAAGGCACCTATAATTTCTTTGCCTAATGCGATGGGTGCAATTACCGTGTTGCGAACCACTGTTTCGCCATTTCTAAAAAATCTTTCTGGATAGAGCACTCCGCGGGGAGATTCTCTTATCTGTGATAGCAACTGGAGCAAGGTTGGTGTCCCTGAAACGACCTGTGTTGCTTCTATGGGATACACTGAAAATTGGAGAGGGTCATTTAAAAATTGCACGAGGCATAGGAAATCTGGACTAAACCGTTCTTTGATTGTTTTCAGAACATAATTGACAATATCCTCAACTTTATACAGTTGACTCAATGTTCTTGCTAATGAGAATAAACCGACAAGTTCTTCCGCAGTTCGTGGGTTTCCTGATTCAAATAGACTTTGCGGAGAGCCTTCAATAAAGACAGGGGAACCTATTTTCAATGGTCGGGTCGCTCTTAACTTCTTTGTTTCATCTGACTCTTCACCAACTTTATGAATTATTGTGCCTACTGAAAAAATGATGCTTCCAACGCCAATATCATCTCCGGGCTTAAGCACCTTTTCTTTGACAGGATGCCCGTTAACAAATGTTGAATTACTGCTTCCGAGGTCGCGTACTATTAACTCTGAGCCCGAAATAAATATCTGACAATGATGCCGAGATATGAGAGGGTCTTCAATAACGATGGAACAAACTGGGTCTCTACCAATGGTTAAAGGGGTATCCTCTGGAACTATCCATGCCCCACCTTTGACATAACCGGAGCGAGCGGTAATAATAAATTTCTGATTTTCTTCCTTTTTATAAGACATAACTTTCCCTTTCTTATATAATAGCATACAACAAAATAAAACAGAATTCAACTTTCCCAATTTGGGAAAAATATTGTTCCCAATTTGGGAAAATCGGGTTCTATTTCCATTTTTTGGAAATGAAAAATTACATAAAATTGCTACAAATCAATGAGATAAGTCAATAAATAGTTTTGGCATAAGTATTGCTACATAATAAGTACAACAATTGAATAAGAAAGTAGGTACTCCTGAGGAAGGAGTGAGAGTATATTTTAAGAGCCCACAGTCAAAGCAAAAAATTTAACAAGGGCTGCGGCTTGCTCCTCTGTGGGCTCTATTGTCTTCATAATCCTAATATATTCTTCTCATGCTCGCTTACCCTTTATATCATTTCCAAATTATACCCTCCCTTAATTACCGCTTCCAAAACAAACCAAATCTCTCATCTCTCTTTCCCTTTATCCATCGCTCCCCAAAGAGGGTCGTGCAGAGGGTAAAAACATACCCTAGCCGCCGATTCAAAAGAATCGGCGGTTTTTTTATTTTAAATTTCAGAAAATTAATTTGGTTATATAAACTACTTATTTTGGTAGTTTTATAATTTAAGTTTGTCTACCAAGATTTTTGCATATACCCTTTTTCGAAATTGTTTTACTTTCTAAAGTATAATTTATTACATGTGCGTGTAATGTTTCTGAAGAACATTTTTTAATAAGGATTCATAATCAATGGCAATAGAGCCTCATGGTGGAGTATTAGTTAATCGTTTTGTTTCTATAGTGGAAAGAAATGTTAAACGTGAAGAAGCAAAGAGATTAAAATCAATTCAATTAGACGAATATTTATCATTTGATTTGGACTGTATAGCAAAAGGGATATTTAGTCCTTTAGAAGGTTTTATGTGTGAAGAGGAAACATTATCTTGTTTAGAGACGATGCATTTACGACCGGGGATTCCATGGACTATCCCTATTTTGTTGGATGTGTCTTCAAAAAAAGCAGAGGAAATAGAAATAGGAGAAAACGTAGCTTTATATGATACAGAAGAGCAACTGATTGGAATTATCACAGTTAGAGATAAATTCTGTATTGATAAAAAATACCTTGCAGAAAAAGTATATGGTACTCTTGATGATAAACATCCTGGTGTAAAGAGAACTTATGGATTAGGGGATGTTTTTATATCGGGTCGGGTAGAGGTTTTTGAAAAGAAAGTTATAGAATTTGAAGAATACAATTTGCCTCCAGAGGCAACGCGACATTATTTTGAACAGAAAGGTTGGAATCGAATTGTTGCTTTTCAAACGCGTAATCCAATTCACAGAGCTCATGAATATCTTACAAAATGTGCGTTAGAAATTTGTGATGGGTTACTAATCCATCCATTGATGGGGACAACCAAAAGTGATGATATACCGGGGAGTATCCGTATGGAATGCTATAAAGCTCTGATTGATAATTATTATCCCAAGGAACATGTGTTACTAAGTATTATGCCAGTGAATATGAGATATGCCGGTCCTAAGGAAGCAATTATGCATGCTATTGTTAGGAAAAATTATGGTTGTACGCATTTTATTGTAGGTAGAGACCATGCTGGCGTAGGGAATTATTATGGGACGTATGATGCTCAAAAAATATTCGATAAATTTGAGCCAAATGAATTAAAAATCACGCCTCTATTTTTTGACCATTCTTTTTATTGTCGGGCATGTGGTAATATGGCATCTATCAAAACATGTCCACACGATAACACAAAGCATGTTGTTTTAAGTGGAACGAAGGTTAGGGAGATGTTAAAGAATGGTGAAACATTGCCTGAGGAATTTACTCGGCCTGAGGTGTCATCTGTATTGCAGAGATGGGCACAAGGTGAAAAGGCATAAATTATTTATGAATATAAGAGGGAATCATGAGAGTAGGAATTAACTTGTTTGCTTCAGATGAGTATGAGCCGGATGACCTCTTTTCCCGTTTTATTTATAAATGTCTTGTTCATGCTGTTAATTTGCAAGAAACTACTGAATTTTTTGTATTTAAAAATACACCGACAAGTGGTGAACGGTGGGCAGGCTGGCATGTTATAACAGAAGAAGCTAAACGTGGAAACTTTCTTTCAACACTTTCACTTCGCAGTTCGGTATTAGGTTCATTATTGAGGCAATACAAAATAGACGTTGTAATTACGCCGTTAGAGACAGCCCATTTGATTACATCAGTTCCTTGTATTCCTTTAATCATTCAGATGGAAAACTGGTATCATGGTTTTTTGAGAGATGATTTTTTTAAGAAGCGAGATATAAAACGGATATTTTATGAAAGTCCTCTTTGGTTTACAGCCACAGAATATGCACGGCGGAGTTGTTTAGATGTTTGGAAAGTTCCCCTTAATAAAATTATAACGTTATCGGCTGGCGTTGAATCGATACTTTCACAACCTTCATCTCCCTTAATATCACCTCCGTACATTATTTCTGCTATTGATGATGCTACTATAAATCATTTGGAAGAGACATTGGAAGTTATTCATCATTTTTGTAAAGAGTATCCGCACACCATCGTGTTTATAGGTAAACGCCATCCAAAAGAACCGGAAACATGGGGAGATGATATATTCCGAATTGAAGAGTGTCCGGACCAAACCTTAGCGGGGCTTTTCCAGCATGCTACCGCCTTTGTTTATCCTGCTATTCATGATGGGAGTGCACTTCGACCTATCGAGGCAATGCAATCTGGAACCTGTGTTATTACTCCTATGATACCTGCTATTGAGGAACGTTGTGGGGAGTTGCCTTTTTATTATCATGCGGAGAGTACCGCTTCGCTTAGTGCTGTACTCCATCGGGTCATAAATCTGCCAAAAGAAGAAAGAGCAGAACGAATACGATTAGGACGATTAAGAGTTGTTGAGTATTCATGGGAACAAACGACATGGAAGCTAATTACATCCTTAAAACGAATATGATAAAAATCATTTTGCACTTAAACGATTTTTCTTTTATTATAAATACAAATTTCACATTAAAAATTAACATAGAGGGAAGTGAACGATGAGTTTTGTAATTGGTATCGATGTCGGCACAAGTGGCACTAAAATTGTAGCCATTAATGAAAAAGGAACCGTTGTTGCGTCTGTTACCAAAAATTATGACTTAAAAAGTCCGAAACCTGGTTGGGCGGAACAGAACCCACTGGATTGGAAAAAGGCTGTATTTGATGGTCTTTCAGAAATATGCCAGAGCATTAATAGTATGGAAGTGCGGTCTATTGGTTTAACGGGACAAATGCATGGTTCTGTTTTTTTAGATGAGAGAGGTGATGTTTTATATCCTGCTATTTTATGGTGTGACCAACGAACAGCAAAACAATGTGACAAAATTAATGAGATTGTTGGAGAAACAGAACTTCTTCGAATGGTTTCTAATCCTGCTTTGACAGGTTTTACAGCACCAAAAATTTTATGGTTACGAAATGAAGAACCAGACGTGTATAAAAAAGTCAAACATGTACTTTTGCCTAAAGATTATATTCGCTATGAGCTTACAGGTGAGTTTGCTTCCGATGTTGCGGATGCGTCCGGGACTTTGCTTTTTAATGTAAATCAACGGTGTTGGCATCAGGAGTTACTAAACAAGCTTGAAATTCCTATAGAGTGGTTACCCAAAGTTTATGAAGGACCTGAAGTAACAGGGGTTATTAAGTCCTCTGTCGCCGAACAGCTTCGTTTGCCACCTAATACAGTTGTCGTTGCAGGAGGGGGAGACCAAGCGGCAGGTGGTGTAGGTTGCGGTGTTGTTCAATCTGGAATTGTTTCCGCTTCGTTAGGCACAAGTGGCGTTGTTTTCGCATTCTCAGAAAGCGTTCACACAGACCCACAAGGACGAGTTCACACATTTTGCCATTCTGTACCTGGGGCTTGGCATGTCATGGGTGTAATGCTTAGTGCAGGTGGTTCATTGCAATGGTTTCGAAACAAATTATGTCAGGAAGAGATAACAAAATCAAAAGAGACAGGAATTGACCCTTATGTTTATATAACTCAATCTGCGGAAAAAGTACCAATAGGTGCTAACGGTCTTTTGTTCCTTCCTTACCTTACGGGGGAACGAACGCCACATAAAGACCCATACGCAAGAGGTGCATTTATTGGTTTATCTTTAATGCATGGGAAAGCTGAAATGGCTAAAGCGGTATTAGAAGGGGTTGCTTTTGGGATGCGAGACAGTGTTGAGATTATGAAAGGGATGGGGATACCTATTAACGAGGTTCGTATATCTGGTGGAGGGGCAAGAAGTACATTATGGAGACAGATTATGGCAGATGTATGTAAAGTACCTATGGTGGTAATTAATGTTGATGAAGGTCCTGCATTTGGAGCGGGTTTATTAGCGAGTATTTCTGCAGGGATGTTCTCTTCACTAACAGAGGCATGTTCCAGCATAATTAAAGAAATAGAGCGGGTTGAACCTGACCGCACAAAAGCAGATGAATATGAATTTTGGTATCAAGAATATAAATCTGCCTATACTGCATTAGCACCTGCTTTTCATCGAATTGGAAAATCAATGGAAAGATAGAGGGGAATGAATTGGAAATGTTAGAAGAGTCGGATATGTCAGACAGGTCAGATATTTCGGAGAAATGAAAAAATTGATATTAGTAGTTTAGGTGCTTATATTCTGTCGTAATTCAGATAAAATAGTGAATAATCGCTCTGATAGATTATTAATAGATGTTAAGTATTGTTTCCCTTTACCTTCTCGGATGCTAAGTCGGTATTGAATAAGGTCACCTGCATATTTAATAACTTCATCTCTATATTTTTCTACTATAGATTTTTTGCCTTCAATAAGTAGACGGCACATAACGCCATCACAAGCACATAAAATTGAGCCAGCCTCGAACAATTTTCCACGAACTAAAGAAATATCTTCTGTCGCATATATTGTGTCTGTTATTTGATTCCTTATTTCTATCAATTTAAGTAAGTTCTGTATTGATTGTTTTTCTTTTAGATTATTAATTTTTTCTTCTAACTTGTCAATAGTTGGTTGGAATGGTCGTAGTAAATTGAGGTCAATATTAATTTGCCGTTCAATATGTTCAAAAATTCTTTTTAGGATAACATCACCCCAATATTGGCATTCTTCTGGGGTCGCAATTAATAGGATTTGACCTTGTCCTGGGAACATTTCCCGATGAAAAGAGGATGGAAGTTCTTCCCATTGATAAGTTCTTACAAATTGTGTAGCATCGTAAACACGATAATTATCTGGTAATGATTTGGGTAAGGTTACATTTACCCCCGTAACTTCTGAAGAATCCTGATTAACGATATATAGTAGCCAATAATTATCACCTTTTAGCCATGAAGTCGTTATTACATTTATACTGTCTGGACAGCGTGAACGTTGGTGTTTACGGACCTGTATACTTGGGACAAAATCAGGTGGTTTAGATGGTTTTGCCAGCATTACTAATGGAGCAAGTACAAAGAATCGGCCTAATCGGCTTCCTAATTCTTGCCATACATCACTAAATGTTAAGAAAGGACCTGTCAATGAACGTTGGCATTCACTGCCTACCCATAAGGGCATATTATGGTAGGAGTATGTAATCCAACCATGTGCCCCGCTGGAAATGGCAAGGTTTATCATTAAACGGATTTCTGGTGCTGAATTCCATTCGGGAGCACCTGAACCAAATATAAATGTTGGACCTATTGCCCATAAATGTCCATTCTTGATGAATTGTACATGTGTCCGTAATACCTGTCCTAATTCCCATGGGTTTCTTGACTTCCAATGGCTTAGCCCACTCACTGATGATAAAGATGCATATAAGGGGAAAGCATTTGCTTCTCTGGTAAGGTAGATAACAGGATGGTTTGTGTCTATTTGTTCTATTTTTTTCTTTATCTGGACATACCCTTCTAATTCGCTGTCTGTAGGATTTTCTTTAATAATCCAACCGAAGAGATTTTCGCGAGTTGCATTTCGTTTAATCGTTTGTTCTTTTTCTTTAAATAAAACAGATGCTTTAGGAGTATCTAATTGAGTTGTTTCTTCTTCTAAGGGAATTATAACCTTTATTCCGTATTTTTTCGATATATCAAAAAGAACATCCTGGTCGCCAGGGAGAAATTCATAAAAATTTTCAATGATTACGACATTATGATGATGAAGGGATATGTCTTCAAATAACAAATCCAAATAAGTTGCCAAGTCGGTTCTCAAAAGGTGAGACATATTCCTTGCAGTATTAGCATTAATATATGTCCCAACAGGAAAGATATTGTCTAATATCGGATAGGAGATAGGTTTTTCTGAAACATATTTTGAAACATCTATATTTTTAAGGATTTTGTTTTCCTCATCGGTTGCAGAACGAAATCGTATACTGTGGATATAAAGAGTCTCCTTTGTAGTAGTAAATGAATATAACCGTATTGCAAGATGTTCCATTTTACTTGGGAAGTCTTTGTAAGCCCATGCACGAGCAACAGTTGTCCATTTTGGCTCTATATTTAGAAACTCAAAAAATTGACCTGTTATATAGTGCCATGTCCAAGCAGGGATAGATTTGCCATATTGTACACGATAGGTTATTTCTATAATCGGGTATTCTTTATGGGAGATAGGGAAATGAGGGACATTACGGCTTCGGGTCGTTAGTGGCACCCAGAAACTCGGAGTTTGCATATCTTTCATCAGATTGAGTCTGGATGTGTGTGTAAAGTCGCCTGTAAAATTAAGTATTTTCTCTCCATCTATGTTCTCAACTCTTTTTTCGCAGTGTATCCCTTGCCATTCTCGTTCTGCTGGGTCATCTTCTGATGACCACTTTGCTAAGTCATCTGCATAAAAAGTAATGTGTTTGCGTTCATCTCTTTCTTTTTGGCTTGGGATTTCTTTTATCCCTTTTAATAAACCTCGATATACAAATTGGCTTTCTATCATTTATTTGGTCTCTCTTTGGGCTTCAAGGGCACGTCTTTTTTGTGAACGTCGCAAGAAAAACTCATCGGCACACACGCCGGCAAGAATGGCTCCACCAATAACGACATATTCTAACTCACTCCGAATGCCTAAAATGTTTACCAGATTTCTCAGAACCATAATCAAAGCAATTCCTAAAATAACTCCGGGGACGTTTCCAGTACCGCCTCGTAAACTGCATCCACCTAATACTGCTCCTGCTACTGCGTATAATTCATAAAAACTACCAAAATCAGATGGCTGGACGGAATTTACTTTAAATGCAAATAAAATGCCTCCAATTCCAGCGATAAGGCTACAAATAACATAAGCCATAAGTTTAAGTCGATTGGTTTGGATTCCACTAAAACGGGCGGACTCTTCGTTGGCACCTAATGCGAATAAGTGTCTGCCCATAGGTGATAAATGAAGGAATATGCCTACAATAATGGCGAAAATAATCATGATGACTAAAGGTGCTGCAACTAAGTCTAATAAGAGAGCGATGGTCGATGGTGGTGACCCACCAGTTGGCTGTAAGGAAGGGAACCAGTCTAAAAGACTACCTTTGCCTAACCATTTCCAGTTTGATAATGCATTTCCAAACCCTTGGGTTGTATCCTTGGCAAAAAATCGGGCAAAACTTCGATATGCAAATAAACCGCATAACGTTACTACGAAAGGCTGAATATTAAAATAGGAAATGAGAACTCCATGCCACACGCCGATTAATGCGGAGATGCAAATTGCCAATGGAAATACTAAAAATGGTGACCATCCTTCTCCTTTATTAATTAATATGCAGGCGATAACAGAAATTAGACATACTACACTGCCTAAGGAAAGGTCAATACCCCCTGTAATAATTACTACGGATTGAGCCAAAGCCAAAATCCCGAACAAGCCAATCCATGGAAGTAAGTTTTTGAAGTTTGTTAAGGATAAGAAATTACTTGAAAAGGGTAATCCTAATGCTCTTCCATGTTGATACCAATGTAACCATTCCCATGAATAGGCTAATATGCATAATACAATAATTAATCCAATTAAACCGAGTGTTTTCCGCATTATAGGTTACCTTTTGGAAATTATTAAGATTTCCCTAATATCTGTTTTAGTTCAGACCAGAACGTATCTACATTTTCACGTGTAACTGATAATGTAGGGATAAAAATTTGTTTGTTTTCAGGGATGCTGGTTGTGTTTCCTTCCGCAAGTTCTTTTAAGACTTTGACGGATTGATATCCAAACTCGAAGGGTCTTTGTACTACTGTTCCGTAAATATGTCCATCTTTCACGCCTTGTAATGTTTCATCTTCTTCATCAAAGCATACAATCTTTACCTGCCCTAATTTTCCTGAGTCACGAACACCATTCAAGATTGCGGGTCCATTATAACTCCACAAGCCGACGAAACATGCCACATCTGGATAACGGACTAATGCATCCTGAACATTGGCTATGGCTTTGGCACGGTCTGTCTCGTCTGTACGCACATCAATTATTTGGTGTCCTGTTGATTCGATTTGCTTTTTTAAGCCGTCTAAACGGTCTCGTGCATTTTGTGCATCTAACGTCCCGACACAGACAATTATTTTAGAGCCTGGTGGAGTACAAGCCTGAATTAATTTACCTGCTTCAACTCCTGCGTCGAAATTATTTGTTCCGATGTAGCATTTTCTTAAACTGTTAGGGGCATCACTATCTTGTGTAATAAGATTGGTTTTTTTAGCCGCCTCGTTTAACATTTCTGTTTGATTTTCGGGGTCTTTTGGACTTATTGCAATGCCAGCAACACCTAATGTAATTAGATCTTGCAATATCTGCTGTTGTTGTTCTGCAGTTCCTGCTGAAGGGATGCGAAAAATAACATCTACACCAAAATCTTGTGCCGCTTTTTTCGTTCCTGCCTCGGCTATCTTCCAGAAATCCGACGCATTATTTGTGATAAAAGCCACTTTTATCTTTTGGGTAGAGGTCGGCGATTTCTGTTGTGTAGAAGGTGGTGTGGTAGGAGAAGTTTGTTGTTGTCCACCACAACTGGTAAGAAAGAACAATGATGCTATGACAGTTGTAATACTGAATAGTTTCGTGAAATTACGGCACATTTTTATTCCTCCTTAAAAACTGATTAATAATGGTTTAGATTTATAGTTTATCCTATTTATATGCATATTATTCAACATCATTTATAGGTTCTTTTTTATTTTGTCTTTTTAATTCATGAGTTAAAATATGTTTTGCATTAGGAAGTGACTTAAAATAAAAAATGGCTTTCAGTATTTGTTTTTCGTTTTCATAGAGGTCGCCATTTGCTTTTAGTTTAGTAGTTCTCATTGAAAAGGCATGATAAAGAGTAATCGCAGCTGCAACAGAAATATTAAAACTTTGTGTAAAACCATACATAGGGATAAAAACCCGTTCATCAGCCTCGTTAATAATTTCTTTTGAGACACCTTGATGTTCATTCCCGAATACAATTGCAGTTGGTTCTAAAAAATCAATTTCCTGAATAGGTCTTGCAGAGTCAAACGTAGTTGTGTATATTTTGTATTTTCGATTTTTTAGGTAAGAGATGCAGTCTGTGGTATTTTTCCATCGGAAAATATCAAGCCATTTTTCTGCACCTTGAGCGACACGATTTGCTTCACGGTATCTAACACTGGTTTCTATAACATGGACAGACTGAAAGCCCAATGCCTCTGACGTCCGCAATACAGCATTTATATTTCCTATATCATATAAACCATCTAAAACAGGGGTGATTGTATATGTTCTTCCTTCAATTACCTGCTCAATACGATTCGCTCTTTGTTCCGTTAACCATGGTTTAAGTGCTTGCAATATTTGTATAGATGAGCAGATAATATCATCCATCTTTAACGGTTCTTTATATGGGAAATACGGATGTAACATAGTTTCTTTCATAAAAAAAGTTTACTATAAAATATCGTCCTTGTTATATGATTTATATAACTGATATTATATCTAATATGTATATTTTTTTACCTTTTACTGAATGTTTATTATGGGTATAATTATTGCATTTGCAAATCAAAAAGGTGGTGTCGGTAAAACCACAAGTGCTGTAAATATTTCGGCATGCCTTGGCAATGAGGGATATAAAACGTTGTTAATTGACCTTGACCCTCAGGGCAATGCCACTCAAGGACTTGGAATAGATAAGTATACGGTGGAAAATACTACCTATTCTGTGTTATTGCTTGGTTTTCCTATTGAAAGTGCAATAAAACTGACAGAATATAAAAATCTATATATACTTCCGTCCAATAGAGATTTGGCTGGAGGTGAGGTCGAACTGGTGGATATAGAAAATCGGGAATCAAAATTAAGAGAGAAAATAAGTGCGATTATTGAGAATTTTGATTTTATTATTATAGATTGTCCACCAGCTTTGGGACTTTTAACTATCAATGGTCTTGTAACAGCACATAAAGTTATTGTTCCCTTACAGTGTGAATATTATGCGTTGGAAGGATTGGGGGAACTATTGCAAACGGTCAAACGAATACGAGACAATTTTAATCCCAGTTTGACGATATTAGGAATTCTTTTAACGATGTACCAACACACCAATTTATCCAAGCAGGTTGCGATGGATGTTCAGCAACATTTAGAGAATTTAGTGTTTAATACCATTGTTCCAAGGAATGTAACTTTAAGTGAGGCACCGAGTTATGGGAAGCCTGTTATATATTATGATGGCAAATCAATTGGAGCACAAGCATACATTGCACTAACGAAGGAGATTTTATCCCGTGAGTTTCAGTAAAAAGAAAGCATTAGGAAAAGGTTTAGATGCGATACTTGGACCTCTTCGAATAGGAGAAGGGGAAAAGGCTGATTCCGATGTAAATAAGGTTTCATCAGAGCAGATTTTATTATTACAACCCCAAAATATTCTGCCGAGCAAGGTGCAAACACGTAAAACATTTAATGAGGAATCTTTACAAAGTTTGGCAGACTCTATCAAAAAACATGGTTTACAGGAGCCTATTATTGTCCGCAAATCGGGGGATAAATATGAATTAGTATGCGGAGAACGACGATTACGTGCATGCATTATTGCGGGACTTAATGAAATACCTGCACTATGCAGGAACATATCTGATGATGAATCAATACTTTTGGGCTTAATTGAGAATATTCAGAGAGAAGACTTAAATCCGATTGAGGAGGCAGAGGCTTATCAAAGTATATTGGAGCGTTTTGGTTGGTCTCAGGAACAATTAGCAGAAACGATTGGTAAAGACCGTTCAAGTGTTTCTAACTCTATACGATTACTGTCGCTTCCATCAGCAGTGCAGATGCTTGTTGTGGATGGAAAGTTAAGTATGGGGCATGCTCGTGCATTATTAGGATTAAATTCTCCACAACTCATAATAGAAGTTGCCAACAAAATTATTAACCATGGTTTGTCAGTTCGTCAGACTGAACAACTTGTAATGGGACTTAAAAGTGGAGAAAGGAAAAAGCCTCTTACTCCAAAGAAAATTAAGAACCCCCATATTATAGAAATTGAACAGGAACTATCAAGAAGATTGGGAACGAGAGTGAATATTAAACATGGAAATTCAGGGAAAGGTAAGATAGAAGTAAATTATTTTTCGAACAATGAGCTAACAAGAATATTAACCATTTTAGGGATTTCATTGGAATGAAAAGGAAGGGCTAATTATGATTGATATTCGTCTAATCCGATCTGACCTAGAATTTGTACGTAATACATTAGCAAAGAGAGGAAAAGAAATTCGATTCGATGAGTTATTGAAAATAGATAGTATTCGTAGGGAAAAATTACATAGATGTGAATTACTCAGAGCGGAACAGAATCGTACTGGGGAAATAATAGCTCAGAAGAAGAAACAGAAAGAAAATGTGGATGACCTTTTGATATCAATGAGTAATATTAAGCAACAAATTGCAGAGTTAGAAGAAGAATTAAAAAGTTTAGATGAACAAATCGAACAAATATTACTTACTATTCCAAATCTTCCTCATGAAAGTTTACCTATCGGTAAAGACTCGAATGACAATCGAGTTGAGAGGAGATGGTCAACACCACGCAATTTTGATTTTGAGCCGTGGGACCATGTTCAGTTAGGGGAATATCTTCATATTTTTGACTTTGACCGTGCTGTTAAAATTGCTAAGACACGATTCTCCTTATCTATGGGCATTGGAGCCTTATTAGAGAGGGCTCTTATTAATTTTATGCTGGATGTTCATACAAAACAACATGGTTATAAAGAAGTATTGCCTCCATTTTTGGTTAATTCTGCAACTATGCAAGGAACGGGACAACTTCCAAAGTTTGCGGAAGACCTGTTTCGCATTGATAATTTTGATTTATGGCTTATCCCAACTGCGGAGGTTCCTGTTACGAATATTCATAGAGATGAAATTATTCTAAATGAACAACTTCCCTTGAAATATGTTGCTTATACCCCTTGTTTTAGGAGTGAGGCTGGTTCTTATGGGAAAGACACACGTGGTATGATTCGACAGCATCAATTTAATAAAGTAGAGTTAGTAAAATTTTGTAGACCTGAGGAATCGTGGGATGAATTGGAAAAACTTACAAATGATGCAGAACATATATTGCAATTATTAGGGTTGCCGTATCAGGTCGTAACACTATGTACAGGAGATTTGGGTTTTTCTTCAGCCAAGACATACGACCTTGAAGTGTGGTTGCCAGGACAAAATTGTTATCGTGAAATTAGTTCTTGTTCTAACTTTACTGATTTTCAAGCACGTAGAGCAAATATTCGTTTTAAGCGTGATAAAAAACCTGAATTTGTCCACACATTAAATGGTTCAGGACTTGCAGTAGGTAGGACTGTAGTTGCTATTCTTGAAAATTATCAACAACCTGACCATACAGTTGTTATACCTGAAGTTTTAAAACCATATATGCATGGATTAGAAAGGATTGAACCATAGTTATGAATGAGATTATGGAGAAAACAGCCCAAATTATTGCTAACTCAAAAAATGTTGTCGCTGTAACAGGGGCAGGTATCTCTGTGGAAAGTGGTATTCCTGATTTTAGAAGTCCTGGTGGGCTATGGTCTAAATATCCTCCGGAAGAATATGCTACGTACGAAGCTTTTATTGACAATCCAGATAAAGTATGGGAACTGTTTTATGAGATAGGGGAGACTATCTCAAAAGCAAAACCGAATATGGCACATATTGCCCTTGCAAAGTTGGAAGAACTTGGTCATTTGGTAGCGGTAATAACACAGAATATTGATAATTTGCACTATGAAGCAGGGAATAATACTGTTATTGAGTATCATGGAAATGCAAGAACCCTTTATTGCCCAGCATGTGGACGAAGAAGGCCAATGAGTCTTTCACATCGAAATCATGGGGCACCACGTTGCGAATGTGGTGGATTTATGAAACCCGATGTCGTCCTATTTGGTGAACCTATTCCATCGAGGGCATTATTTACAGGTGAAACATTAGCGAAAAGTTGTGAGGTGATGTTGGTAATTGGAACATCTGCACAGGTATATCCTGCGGCATCACTTCCATATACTGCTAAACAATGGGGGGCAGTGGTAATCGAATTTAATACGGTCAGAACTCCTTTTACAGAGTCCGTTACGGATTACTTTATTGAGGGACCAGTTGGGCATACGTTGCCAGAAATTGTTCGGAAAGTAGAAGAGATAGATAAGAATAAAATAGACAAATAAAAGTAATTTTGCTATAATTAATTTATGGAATATGTGAATTCCAAACAAAGGAGCATGAAGCATGGCTATTTATGAATACCATGCAATAAGAGCAGAAGGAGATTTTGAGAAGTCTTTTATAGGTGGAGTTGTAATAGCAAAGAATAGGCAGGAAGCCAAAGAAAAACTGCGTCAGAAGGGTCTCAAAGCAACTATGTTGCGAAGGGCAAAAGGACTAATGGCAGTAATTAAATGGTTTGACGCAGATATTCGGTGATTTCTCTGTAATATGCAATAAAATACTTCTCTATTTAATTGATTAGTGGGGGTATTTTGCTATGTATCAGTCTGGATAAATATCGGGAACAATTACCACCCTTGTGCTAAATACATAATCTAAGTCTTTTAACTCTGGAGAATAAGGTGCTGGTCCTGGGAATTTAACCTGGATAAAGAAGGCAGTCCAACCCTGTTTTGGAACAGGAACTGTTGCCACATACGGAATAATTTCATTCTCTTCAAATTCGCATACACAGGCAGGTTCTTCTTCTCCATCTACTCCTCCTGTTTCACCTTCTTCTACAATGCTGGATTTTGCCAAGGTATTAGACGAATCTAACTTTGTAATTTTAAGTGGTATATTATTATTTTTGAATTGCTCTACTGTTAAATTATCTACTCCTTCGGATAAATTGAATGCATTTAATAACTTTGCCACATTAATTTCTTGCTCATGTGTAGAAGAAAGAGTTATCAACCCTGAAGAAGGAATATATTTGATAGACCAGGTTTCTTCATTTGCTATTACGGAATCGTTGTTAACCCCAACACAATCAATATTAGAGTTCTTTAAGGTAATCCCGTATATGTTATTTCTATTTGCATACAACAGGTCTGTACTCTCATTTGTGTTACATGTTGGTGTTATTGGATAAGTTGATTTTATCCAGTTTAGAGTAAATTGTATTTTATTTATCCATTTTTCAGCCTCTGTTTGCTGATTTGGTGTTATTGCAATTGCCTCGCCGTCATTATTAACAATCAAACTTGAAATAAACAAACCGACTGGAGCAAGTGAAACAAAGGTAGAATTGTTTTGTGTTGGCTTCCATACAGAAAAGATTAAGTTATCGGTATTGGATGAGATAAGAATTGTATTATTGTTGGTTGTAACTTTAATCCCGTCATCCCACTGTAGCATATTAGCCCAAACCAATTGTTCATAGTTTATGCCCGCACCATCAGCAATACCGTGAATAACATCCATCCACTCCGATGGCATATATGAAGCTAAATGGATTAGGGTTTGTTTTTCTTCAGCACTTAGCGAAGATAAATTTATGTTCGAGGTAATCTCAAATACTTCATTTTGTAATAATCTACCATAATGATAACCCATTTGATAATAAGTTCCTTCAAGATATACCCAACGTTGATTTTCGTTATTTTCCATAGTGCCCAAAATACCTTGTCCACCTATCGAGTTAACATTTTCTTCTGGATATGACTTCTCACCAGATGTGGGGATTTCAAGTATTGCTTCAGGAGCATATCCTGGATCGCCTCCACATTCAGGGCAGAATGGCCTTAATTTTTCGCTTGTCCATCCAAGCCCAATAGTATTTAGTCTGAAATCACGAGCATCTTTATTTGTTGCCTGCCATAATAACACTTCTTTGGGTCGAGTGATAGCATCAAGACGAATACGGAAAGCTCTCTTCTCTACATCTGGCTCTGATGTGTCTTCTTCAACCCACCAGAAGAATTTAGGACGTTCTTGATTGTTTATTACAGAGATGTAAAATGCCAATAAGGCCCGATACGTCGCTTCATCTACTCCTAAACTTTCACCAGATGCAAGTCCATGGTCGGTATTAGGTGCATAGTATAGATAAGAATTTTCTGGATAGATAACATTGTTACCAAGTTTGATATTCGGTTTTAATTCGTTAAAGTAGAATTTTGCGGAATCTGGAAGGAAGAACTGGTCTCCTGTAGAATTTGCAATCAATTTGGGCATTTGCAGGTTATCCAGATAATTAATGGGGTCGACTATCTTCCATAAGGAATCCCCTTCAGGGGTACCCAATCTGTCAAATATCCCCATTGCAACGTAGTCTTTTAATGCTGGTGAGAATTTGCCACCATAAGAATTGTAATGATGCTCAATTTGTAGGGGCATATTAAGCACATCGATAACGATAGGCATGACTGCACAAATCCGTGGGTCAATAGCAGATGTCAACCATGAAGTCCAACCTCGTTTAGATGCTCCTGTAATGACGAATTGATTTAATTCATATTTATTCCCAGGTTTTTCCTCTTTAACAAATTTTTGAACTGTATCCATTGCTCTAACTGCTGTACGAACCATAGGTAATAATGCTGGCCAAGTAATATCGCCTTTCCTTGCTTTATAAGCGTCCATATATTTGTCAAAGCTGTAAGCAATAATGGCATCTTCTGACCTCTTCCTTGTTTCACCCACAAACTCGAGAGGTTGGTTAGGAACGGATTTAACCACCGCTGCAATAGTTCCTGTTGCAGAAATGAAAGGGAATACCATTGTAGCTACATCTGTTAGGTCAGGTTCAGTATCTGTTGAACCTCCAGTTACCATTAATAACGCCTTATCATGCAGAACTATTGGTGGCTCAATTATAGTTACATAATGTGTCCATGGTTCTGGATTATATACTTCCTGTGCACCTCGCCAAATGCCAGAAGTCATTTTCAACACATACGATGAAAGACCGACTGTGGGGAATGTTCCTGTACGAATCAACTCATAATCATAATAAGGGTCACAAATATCGACATATTTTTTCAGTATTTGGTCCTCAGGATATGTATCTGGTGCCTTTGCATCAATAGTTGCATCCACTGGATTAACTTTATTTAAACTCACATTACTTACAAGTAGATATATATAATCAAAACATACATCTTCATCTGGCTTAAAATTCTGGATAGGGATGGTATCTAAGACTCCATCCTTGTCCGTGTCTATCCCATTAGCATCCAATGTATATACTTTCTTTTTTGCTGGATGGTACACAGCAAATTTTAAGCTATAACCATTATCATCAGCAGTCCATGCTTTTGGATTTAGGATAACTTGAACTTTTGCGGATAATGGATTTATGTTTATTTTTACAATTCGTGAAGACAAGGGTAAGATACTCTGTAATTCAGACACATAAGTCGGATTGATAAATATTTTATCTGTAGGTGCAGGACATTTACGTTCGGGAATGCCTGTATCTAAGAACTGAGATTCATTTGGGACAAATATTTCACGTTCCTTGTCAGAAACACGCAGGATTGTTTCGTCGAATTTTTCTAATGCCCGTCCACGAACAAAATACCAGTATAACTCCGACAATCTTTCAGTATCATCAGTTGCCTCATAAATAATAGTATCCAAAGCCTTATAGGAAAGGAGAGTTGCCAATTCATAGGTAACGGTTTGTTGAGGCTTTAGTTCGTTCTTAAATACTTTTTCTAATTCCTGAATTAGAACACCAATAATGCCAATTGTTGGAGTATCTGATAATTTCTTTTCCAAATAAGCCCAGAATTCTTGACCCGCGTTATAATATCTTTTTTTATTCATTGCAATCGGCTGAAATAGTGTCTGCGTCAAGTCATAAAATTCACTTTCACTGAATGAGCGTGCCCAAGTTTGAACAGAATTATCTTCGCTTTTACCTACCCTTTTTGAGGAATCATTAAACTCAGCCACAACACGGTCCGCATGCTGTCCAAGATAAACTGCTGAAGATTCTTTTAATCCTTTAAAGTAAGATACTTTTCTTACACTTCCTAATGCATCAATATCTGTGGGGTCAGGCATTAACACTTCTGGTAATTTATAATTATCAAAGCATGAATAAAATAGATATTGGGAAAAAATATTGTATGGTGTATATTTTTGTTTAATATCCTTATTTTCTTTATCGTTCAAGGCTACAATTGCATTATGAATAGAGACCATTAATAGTTGTTTTGGGTCAATAACAATATTCCCAAATTGACGATTAGCAACTGATAACTGGTAAAAATCTTCATATTCAGAAGTATACTGCAAATTCATATTAAAGAAGACTAATCCATAGGCGCCATCATGGTCTACTAAAATAGGATTTCTTATTCCTGAGAGCACGTACTCTACAAATACTGCTCCCAAACGTTTAGCAATTTCGTTAAGTGTATTATATGCTACTTCATCTGAGAAGTTTTCATTGTAAAATGTATTTGGATTTTCCATGTCACCCTTATCTAAAGCTACTAATTGTTTTATAACAGGAACAGAGCCAAAAATTCGCCAATTTAGGTTCCATGGGTGTTCAGGAGGTTCCTCCCCTTCTGGAAGAGGTATTTGAACATCGATAATAGAGGCATAGGGAAAGAAAGCAACTACGTAAATGGCGGAGTGAGGCAAACCTGTAACCCTTGCAAAAGCAGTATTATTCCGTTTTTCCGCAAGGACAGGAACCATAGAACCATCTTCTAACAAAGCAATTATTAAATATCTATTTGCAGGTCGTTCCGTTCTTTCCGCTTCGCCGTTAAATAAAGGTATTTCCAGTGTGCTGGATACAATTTTTTCACCACTTTTTGCAAATAAATTTTCTTCTTTTGCATCGTGAGCAATTCTATAAAAAGGTGAAACTAATTCTATGGGTTCATAAAAGTTTATTTGTTTTGCCTCTTTTGTTTCATAAATGCTAAATGTCGTTTTTTCAGTAAGTGCCCCTTGGGGAACCGTAATTGTAACACCATACCCTGAGACAACACCAGAATAAGGTGTTTTATTGGGGTCAATAATTGTAAATGTTGTTCCTGGATTAACCCTTATATAATTTTCTTTCCTCTGTTCCGCAATTCCTATTCCTGTTGTAATCTTCAATGTTACTGTATAGAAACTCGGGTTATTCGCATCTTTTGGATTGTGGTAATAAGTCTTAATAGGATTGGGAAGGTTACTTGTTTCTCCATCTCCAAAATCCCAATACCATGATACAATTGGTGAACTCTCGGAAACGGAAAGGTCTGTAAATTGAACAACCAGAGGTTCATTTCCATCAAGCGGTGTCGCTGAAAATTGAGCAACAGGTTTTTTATCAGCAGGTTTCGGTTTACATCCAGATATAGCAAATATCAAAGAAACTACTACCAACGTAATTGCCATAGATAAAGCAAATCTTTTTAACATACATCCATTCCTATCTTGTTTATCATTTATTAAAGCACATTATACCTATAAAAAGTCTCATTAAAAATATTGCTCATTATCTTCATGTTCTTGTTTTTAACTTCAAGTTATTCCTTAATATATTGTTATTAAATAATCTATTAAATAGTATAATTTTTTAATGGCTTTTGTCAACATTTTTCCTATGTTCTTAATTAGAGGAATCTAACCACAATTCAAATCCAATTCCAAAGCCAATCAAAAAACTGTTATAATCTTTTTAATTTTCTGAATATCATATTATAACTGATTTTAACAATTGAGGTTCACTTTTAAACGAAGGGACTTAATACATGATGAGTAAGACCTTATTTGATGAATTACAGTGGCGTGGTATGGTGCATCAGATTACCCATCCGGAATTGACGGAAAAACTATCTACGGAGAAATTTAATTTATATTGTGGTTTTGACCCTACATCTGACAGTTTACATATAGGTAGCCTTTTGCCTATAATGGGGTTGGTTCATTTTCAGCGGTGGGGACACAAACCTATCGTATTAATTGGAGGTGGAACTGGTCTTATCGGAGACCCAAGTGGAAAGAAGGAAGAAAGACAACTCCAGAGTAAAGAGGATGTTGAAAGGAATGCACAATGTATAAAGGAACAATTATCCCATTTTATTTCCTTCGAGGGACAAAATCCTGCAATTATGGTTAATAATGCAGATTGGTTATGTGAACTGAAATTACTTGATTTTTTACGGGATATAGGAAAACATTTTAGCGTTAATGTAATGCTTTCTAAAGATGCAATACGGCAAAGACTTGAAGACCGTGAACATGGGATTTCTTATACAGAATTTACATATTGTCTGCTTCAATCTTACGATTACCTCTATTTGTGTGAGCATTATGATTGTAGACTTCAGATTGGTGGTTCTGACCAATGGGGTAATATAGTCTCTGGCATGGAGTTAACACGAAGACTTCTTGGAAAAGAAACGTATGGACTAACATTGCCGTTGGTGACCAAAGCAGACGGAACAAAATTTGGGAAAACTGAGTCTGGAAATGTATGGCTCGACCCTAATAAGACAACTCCATATCGTTTCTATCAGTTCTGGATAAATCAAGCAGATGCAGACACACCAAAATACTTAAAATACTTTACTTTACTCTCCCAAAAAGAGATACGAACATTAGAAGAACAAATACAAACAGAGCCACATAAACGCACTGCTCAGAAAGCATTAGCCGCAGAGGTAACAAGAATGGTGCATGGTGAGACCGCTCTGCAAAATGCTATCCGTGCAAGTGAGGCTATGTTTGGTGGCGACCTTCATCAATTAGAACTTTCTGTTTTGGAGGATGTTTTTAGTGATATCCCTAATGCAGAAATGCCTATAAGTTACATTCAAGAAAATCGTCCAATCTTGGATCTCCTTGTAAATTCAGGAGTATTAGAAAGTCGGGGTGAAGGGAGACGACTTGTTAAAAATGGTGGTCTTTATCTTAATAATGAAAGAGTGTCCGACGAGAACTTAAGGTTAAATGAGAATCATCTTCTTGGTGGAAAATTGCTTGTTATTCGGCTTGGCAAAAAAGATTACCGTCTTTTTCGATTTTTCACATAATAATTAATCAAAAGATTATGTCTACACATCAGACAGAAGCATTTGTCGTCCATTTATTTGACTATGGGGAAACAAGCAAAATTATTCAAATTTTGACAGCCCATCATGGGAAATTATCTTGCATTGCAAAGGGGTTAAAAAGAAAGAATAATCCGTGGATTTTTACATTAGACCGTCTGAATCGTATAGATGTTCAATATACATGGAAACCCACACGTGAGGTTCAAATAATCACAGATGTTGTTTTATTGGATGGCTATCCAGAAATAAAGAACGATATTCATAAACAGATTTTAGCAAGTATTGTCTTAGAAACAGCGTTCAACTTTGTAGAAATTGAGCAAAACGCAGTTACGACATATCATCAAGTATACACAGCATTCGAACATATTAAATTAGATACAGATAATCCTGTCACATTAACATTTTTAACATGCTGGCATCTTTGGCAAATTTTAGTACATAGTGGACTTGAACCCCAGTTAGACTGTTGCATTCGCTGTGGGAAATCGTTACCTTCATCACCCTACTTTTCATGGCAAGGGGGGACAGTGTGTCCCAATTGTCATCCAGATTATAGACTTCAAAAGAGTGATTTAGAATTACTACAACAATTGAAACAAATAGAAAATCCCTTAACAACAACCTTAGATTTTGACAAGGATTCCTATTTTAATAGAATATTATCTATCTTATGTAAATATATATCATTTCATTCAGGACATGCTTTAAAGTCATATAATGTATTACGTGAAATAATAAACTCCAATTTAAAAGGAACAAAAAATGAATCTTAAAAAAGTTATCTTAACTATTTTACTTCTAGTATGTATGTTTTCTCTAAATACGTCTTGCTACCCTATTGTCTATGGTGATAGAGATTTCCATATGAAGAGAGGGATTCTTTATCGTGGGAAGGAGACATATCTCTTGAGAGCTTTCTATGTTCCCGATACTGCTCAAAAGGGTGCTGAACTAAAGACAATGGTGCCATTATTGGCAAGTATTGCAGAGGTCGGTGGCAATTCAATAGCGATGGATATTTTGAAGGACCCTGACGATACAAATGTCGATATAAAAATGATAGAGACTATAAAATCTTATGCTGACCGAGCCAAAGACCAATATATGACTGTTATTGTTAGAATCGCACCAAATAATAAGCCTCATAAAAAAGAACCTCTCATAGGTACCCTTCGACAAAATTTTAAGACGATGTTAAATATAATTTATTGGGTCGATGGGCTTTATTCAAAAGAATGGGTGAAATCATTAAAAAAGATAAATAAGAATTGGACTATTATTTCTAATGAAAATTCGGACCTAATTTTAGCAAAAGATTCAAACTTATCTAGAACTCTTACACCAAACTTAGTATTTACAGCTCTGCCTGAGAAACAAATGGATACCATCCATTTTATTCTCCCATTTTCTCAAGAAAATTTAAATTCAGTCGAATCAGCTTTCGCAAAGATTACTCCATGTAGTGATATTGATATGACGACAGCCATCAATATATTAAGCGAAGAAGAGAGAAAGGAAGGTTTTATTCCTTTATTTGATGGGAAAACCTTAAACGGCTGGTGGTATTTAGGAGATAATCATAAGACTTTTGCTGTAAATCCAGAAGGGTTTATAGAATGGAAAGAGAAAGGTGGCAAAGCATTAATGTCTTGTAATAGATATGATAATTTTGTACTTCGGTTAGAATGGATTATGATGGAGAAAAATGGCAATACTGGGGTATGGGTTCGTGCTCCACGTGGAAGTAGAGCCTCAAAAATTGGTTTTGAAGTCCAAATTCTTGGCGATAGTGATAAAACAGAACTTACTGATGATACTACAGGGGCTATCTACAAAGTAATACCACCCAAAGTGAAAGCAATGAAACCTGAAGGGCAATGGAATGACCTTGAAATCATTTGTAATGGACCTTATGTGAAAGTAACCCTCAATGGTCAGGTTGTTCAAGATGTAAATTTTGACGACGTGGAAGAATTAAAATATAGATTAAGAAAAGGATTTATAGGATTAACAGACCACGGGAATCATTGTGGCTTTAGAAACATACGAATAAAACCTTTATAGAGGATTTGTTATGAGAAAAACATATAGAATTTCACTATTATTAACCTGTATTTTATTTGCCACTCTTTTTACCCTTTCTATTTGCTCGTCTTCACAAGAGCCAGCTATTCAAAGTGAAACGGGACTTGAAAACGGTGTTACTATTGTTTCTGTAAAAAATGATTGGGATTACCAAATAATTACTGCACGTGTCCCTTATATAGGTATTGAAAGGGATGACAAAACAGGTCTTGCTCGCCTTGTTATTCCGATGAAAGAATTGAAGAAAAAACACAAACTACCTATGTTCTGCCATGTACACTATGAGAAAGACGTCTCAGGGGCAAAAAAGTGGGCAAAAAAAGGATGGATTGTTTCTACTGCAGTTTATACACCACCAAATGGAGAATCACCTATTGATGCGGCTTTAGGTAATGGATATAACTTGGCACGAGCAATAATTCAATGGGTGAAGCGTTTACCTATTGTAGATACAACACATATATTAATTGATGGGGGCAGTCAAGGTGGATATATGGCATTAGCAATGAGTGCTGATTTGTTCCCCGTAATTGCTACTCACGCTGATGTGCCTGTAGTAAACTGGGCATATAATTTTGCCTACTTTGAAGCGAATCGAGAAGGGGCTGGGGTTGGTCTACCTTTGGACCAAGCCCCTATGCCAGTTTTATCATCCGTCATCGGATTAGCAGACATGTGTTACAAATATTTTCCACGGGATCTAAACCATGAATGTTGGTATTATTTAAGCCCAATTTCTTACTTATCCCTTATTACAAATTTCACCCTTATCACCTGTGCCACAGGTGATATGTTAGTCCCTATTGAACAAATGACACGAGATTACATTCGCCAACCTGATTATTCACAATTTCCCCAAGGATTTACTCGTGATTTTGATAAACTTGAATTCTGTTCACAAGCAAAGAAAGTATTTGAGGAATTAATACCAAAGGATAACTATGAAATTTTTCTGCTAACCCCACAAGAGAACAGTTATGAAATAACACGTGGAATGATTGTAAATAGTAAACTGAAACCAAAGGTCGGTCCTAAGAAAGTAGATAAACCATGGAGCAAAACAAAACAATGGTCCCTCGTTTACCTTGATGAAGGTCCACCTACTCCTGTAGCTGGACATACAAAACTTGAATGGTCATTGTCCCCAGACAGCTTTGTAGATTATCACAAAACAGCCCCATTACCTGAAAATATTCTGACAAGTGAAAAACTTGAGCATTTGCTTAGAAGATACATGGGAGAAATTGAACATCCTGTGATGTTAAACAATAATAAACTATCACAAAGGTTAAACTATACCAATTTAGAGCAAATGGATGTTTCAATTTCCCTATTGAGTTATGCTAAAATCAGTCCCAAACATGAGCAGAAACTTCAAGAGTTATATACTCAATCTACCCTTAAACCTTTTGGACCTTCTATATCTGCCTCTTCTTTAGAAAAGATGTATGAAATCCCGAAGTAAATACCGATTCAAAGGGTATGAAAAGTGTATTCAGTAGTAAAATAACTATGTCCTGCTTATTAGGTGATGATGCTTTACTAACAAATAGGATACATATACTACATCCCAACGAGGGAAGTGCCTTTAATTTGAGATGTAAATTTGTTCTCTTTAAATTATTTTAGGTATCATTCTCGCCATAAAATATCGGTTTTTAAATTAAAAAAGGCGATTTAAGTGGAGGAAAATGTATGCAGACTTCTATTATTATTGAATCAAATGGTCGGGGAAAATTCGATTTAGACCGTCTTTTACAACAAGGGTGGAAAGTAGTATCTGTTACTCCTAATCATGGGGGAAGTTACAGTGACTTTCTTGTCATTTTGGAGAAAGAGGAAACATCTACTCAAAATCAGTCAGAGAATAGATAAGTCAGGGTTCGTTATTAAACAATACTATTAACAAATAAAATTAAACTAATAACAATAATCCAAACAAAGATAAAGCCAAGCATTCCTACACGAGAAGGATAAGGAATTTCAATATTTTTAAAGGGTAGCAATTTTTTTGGAGGCTCAGGTAAAACATCGGGCGGAAGTGTAAATGGAGCGATATGTTTTTCCCCAGGTTTTACAGGGGTATATATACAAGTATAGATTCGATTTAACTTTTCCTCTGGCACTGGATGTGTGACAAGACTTACAATGATTCCAAGAGAAAATCCAGTGGCAAGATAGAACGTCATTTGCCACGAAAGTCGTAATTTATCCTGCCAAATCATAAATTCAGGTAAGTTTGCCACTGCCCATTGTTGAAAAAAGGGAAGTGAAGTGATGGTAAAAACAGTGAAACTTCCTAATGTAGAAGCCCATGCCGCTTTTGATGTTGTTCGTCGCCAGAATAAACCTAACCAAAAGATAGGTCCCATCATGGCTTGTAATGAAAAGAATATTTCAAGTCCTCTCGGGACGTTTGGCACTTTTAAAGCAAATAGTATCCCCACAATCACAATGACTATTGATATTACCCTACCTACCATAATATAGTGTTCTTCTGTTTTGTTTTTAATCCAATATCGGCGATATAAATTTTGTGTAAATAGTGCGGATGACGATACCATGAAGGCATCACAAGAGGACATTACAGACGCAATTAATGCAGAAATAAATAACCCTAAAAGACCTGGAGCAATGGTCGGCAGGAAATCCCTTGCTATCATTCCAAATACCTGGTCTGTTTGCCTGCCTGTTAAATTCGGATATAAAGCAATTGCACATAGTCCTGTGAAAGCCCATGCAATAGTGCAAAATCGTTTCAACAGGTTCCCCCCTGTAAGTCCAACCCGACCATCCATTTCCGTTTTGCCTGCTGCACAATTACCTAAGATATGCGGTTGCGTTACAACACCGACTAATGCATTAAAACAAAGAACTATGACATAAAAAAGGTTAATCTCTCCAGGAGCAACAATTTTTAACAAATCTGGATTACTCACTTTATCCCGCAAGCCATCTAATCCACCAACTGCATAAAGCACTAATGGAAGCAACATAAAAGAGAAAATAACGGTTAAAATCCCTTGGATGAAATCTGTGATGATTGCTGCACCTAAACCACCTGCCACTCCATATAGAATAAATATAGCACTCATAAAAAAAACGGAGATATACTTCGGTATGGCTCCGTTAGTGAGTGCTTCAATAGTAGCACTTGCTCCTAATTGTATAACTCCAATATTTACTGTTAGTTGCAACACCCCTACAATTGCATATAATGCACCAACTCCAGAACCGAAACGGGCTTCAAAGTAATCGCCCATCGTTAAAATACGCATCCGCCTTAATATCGGTGGAATAAGCCAATAAAAAGGGGTACAGAACAACCATAACCATTGATACCAAATACCAGAAATTCCATTGGTATAGACTTTTGAGGAAACGCCAACCGCATCATTTCCGCTGGTACCTGCTCCGAAGGAAAAAAATACCATTGTAACCTTACCGAATCGATTACCTCCCATAAAAAAGTCGTGTGTATTGCGAATATTTTTCGCAAACCATAGACCCACTCCCGAAATAATTACGAAATACAAAATAACTGCCAGCCAGTCAAAAAATGTAAGTCCTAACACCATCTAATTCCTATTAAGATTGAATTTCATCTTCCGAAACGATAAGTAATAACATCATCTCGCCTGAATTTAATATTAGATTATTTGGAGGTTGAATCGGTTTCACATCGCCAGAATTCGGGTCTAACCATATCCATTTCCCTTTTTCACGAACACTAATTTTTGTATTAACTTCATCTTTCCCCTCATTAAAAAATAGATATCCATGAATATCCCCATGTTTTGCATGGTAATAACGTATTGAAGGGGTTGGCGGATATAATAAAATATCGGGTTGAATTTTATTACGAATAAAATTCAATAATGCTTTGTCAGTCCCCGCATGGTTCAAAATGTGTGACAATCTTTTTTTATAAGTAACAACCTTTCTATTTTTATTTAGTGGCTCCAATTTTCGAATAAGCTTCTCTTCAATTTGTTCAATGCCATCAATAACTAATAAATGATATTTTGCCCCATCAATCTGGATATCTTCCCCCGATACGATCACATCTTCTCTCATGAGCGTTTCTATGTCAAGATAGAAAAAATCAATTTGATTCTCGTAAAGAATACGAGCAGAATTCCATGGTAAAAATTCAACATCAGCTAATATAGCGACATCTGCCACCGCATTCCCATCAGCAATAAACCAGCAGAGTCTACCGCACTTGTCAGCATATTTTTTATAAGTGTTCCACCATATATTATTTGGACCTACATCTGGTGGACGCTCATCTCTACGGGGACCTTTTATTGAATAATAAAAAGCATGGGGAACAAGCAAATCCACCCCTCGAACTAAAAGCCAACCTGTTAACCATTCCATCTCTTCATATGTAAGATTCCAGCCATAAGCACCAAAACATTCATTTAGATTTCGCTTACGTCGATGGTGTATCTTTGCCGATGCACTCCCTTTAGGTCCTGTAGACTCAGGACCTTCGATACTATTTTCTTTAAATGGTTCTACCCATCGCCACACAATATCTTGGCCAGGGATATGAAAATATTTAAGTGTATGTATATCCATTGGACTTTTGGGATGCCCTGTCAGAGCAATGTTGTGTGTTTCACACCAATCACTACAAGGTTTATAAAATGCAATCTCTAATCTTTTCTGAACCGCCTTGTAATAATCTTTTCTAATTTTCTGCGTTTCAGCCGTTTCTTTGTCCCACAGCATAGGAATATATTGTTTAAAATCATAGCCAAGATAATCTGAGATAAAATCAAGCATTCCCCATGTCCATGGTTGTGCATCTTTAATTGGTTTTCTCCCAAGTGGGTTTGGTTCGTCTGTAAAAATACCTATGACTGTATTCCCAAAATATTCTTTAAATTCAGAATAATACTTTTCATGGACTAACTCGATAAAACTTGCCACAGCCTCAGGATTTAATATATCACCTGCTGGTGGGGCTCCTGGGTCTCCATCATCAGTTCCAAAATGGACACCACGTATTGTGCCCATTGAACGAGTATGAATATAGTCATATTTATCATCGGCAAAAATAATTTCTTCTCCCTCCTTTAATGGCTCTTTACCCTTTAAGCGTCGTATTAAAGCCCTTGCTGAATGCTTTGGATTTTTCTGAACTACTTGCCCCGCACATGAACCAGAAGGATACATACCCTCATCATAAAGAATAACTTTCATCTCATGACTATGGGCAAACTCAATGATTATCCTCAGAAAATAGAGCCATCGCTCCGACATAAATCCGATAGATTCTGGTAAACCTATACGTGGATGTGGAACAACTCCATAAACACCATGGTCAATAAAATCATTTAAACATTCTTGAATTTTTCCCTCCTCTAATTCATCATTTAAAAACCAAAAAGGCATTACTGAATACTCACGAGGAGGTTGTTTAAATTTTTCTAAAAAGGCTAAATATTTCATACGTAAAACATTCTCTTTCTTTATTGCATAATTTTCACTTTTGAGTCGTTTATAATGTAAAATATCATATAAGAGGAGCTAACATAAAAATGATTCCTGATACTCACACAACAGAGAAAGGTCTCACAACACCCATACAGACTACACATGTAAAGATTCCTTATGATTTATGCCATGAACTTGTACACCAGTATGGATTAACTCTTTATGAGATACTTTGGTTTGAGGAGGGAATTAATGACACGCAAATTTTTGAAAAAATCCACCAAATTTTAGACCTGACTTGTGAACAAGCAAACTCACCCACTCTATTGACGCCAAAAATAGCGTTGTTTTCTAATGCTCAGAGTGTCATTAATGAACTTAATGATAAACGTAAAACATTCTGTCCACAATGCGGAAATGACCTTGTCGTATCAAATAATTTAATCCACACATTAAAACAGCTTTCTTCTGAACAACGATTTCTTTACTTATTAAAGGTAAAAGAAAATCTTTCATACCGAGATTTAGAAACGATTACATTTCATCATCGGGATGAAATAAATTCTTTGTTAACAGAAGCGAGAGAGTTATTACGCTCATTATTGTCAGACAAACCCCCGATGCCATTTCAAATAAATGATTCTTTGTGCGAAATTACTTATCAATATTTATCTCTTTATTTGGATAACGAAGTGAATGCATTACACATGTTGGAGGTAGAAAAACACCTTTACGAATGTGACACATGCCTTAAAATATTAGCTAACCATCAGCACATTCAAAAACAAATTGAGCAACTTCATATATTATCGAAGAAGGAATTTTTAGCCAACTTCCAATTGGAAAGCACCATCAGGAGGAAGAATCTTTCGGACTCGTTAGAAAAACAAAGAAGTATAAGGATAAGCAGAAGGAGAAGAGGTTTTTTATCACGAATTTGGAGATTTTTAAGAGGGAAATAAATTATCCATAAATTTGTCTTTTTCCTAAAAAATTCTATTGTGATTAATCTGTTTTACCTGACTGAATCTTTCAAAGATTGATTTTTATCAGTACTCCCGTAGTAATTATAAATTAGCTCCTTAAATTGTGGGGTATTCCGTATTGAATCAAAATCGGGGTCATTTTTTGCATCATATCTAAAATTAGGGTTTTTGTCCAATGCCTGTTTTAAGTATTTTATAGCGGTATCCGCATCTCCCTGAATAGATTTAAGACATGCCAAATTGTAGTATGGTTTGCCATGATTTGGGAAAATTTCTATCGCTTTTTTGTAGTAGAGTTCTGCTTTGTCATAATCACCAGTTTCTACTAAAAAGTTTGCATAATTGTTATAGGCGTTTATATCTTCTGGGTCTATCTGAATAGCCTTTTCAAAGTTTTGTTTTGCTAATTCGAGGTACTTTTTATCCTCCGTATTGTTGAACTCATTTCGATACAATGTTGCTAAAAAAGAGTAATATCTCGCCTTGTTTGGGTTGCAATTTATGGCTTGTTGTAAATAAGTTTCACATGCCTCGAAGGTAGAAATAGAGTATTTAAACCCTATATAGCCAAGATAACAATAAGCCTCGCACCAATCAGGATTTTTATTGAGCACCCCATACAATTTATTAAATGCAGTTGTGAATTCTCGTTCTCTTATATATTGCACTGCCAGTATAAAGTCTGCTTCTGTTGAAGTGTCCTTCCGCTTCTCAATTTCCACACTCGCCTCTCTAATCAACTTCTTTGTGCTTTCATAATATACAAGTGGGTCATCCTCAAGAGCAGATAAGGCTACCCGTATTAATTCTTTATAATAGTTATCCTCATTATGCCCTATTTTATTATTTAATGCTGTGATTTTTAATATAGACACTAATGGGTTATAATGAAAAATCAATACAGATACCAGCAAAATAAATATGATTGCGAATATTATGATTCGCACCCATTTTGACATAAGTAAAAACCTTTTTCCTTAATGTATGTAAGATATACTAACATACATTTAAAAACTAACTGAAATCTAAGAATATCATCTCTGAATAAATATCTACCTATTACTACAACCCAAAAATGATATTAATACCTTATCTAAGATATATGGAAATAAAAATCTTTTATATCTGTAGAAAATCTTGTCCCCAACCCTATTGAAGATTATTAGCCATACAGGGCATTAGCCATGCAGGTGAGGTTTGGATGTATTGGTACGAGGGAAATTGTATGCGTCAGACCTGTCCGAACTGTCAGACAAAGATAAACAATGTTTCACCATGCATTAGCCATGCAGGCAAGATTTGAAAGAAAAGAAGCCCGCCTTGGCTAAGGCTTTCTATCCCTTTTTCAGGTATTAGCCATACAGGCAAGGTTTTTA
>DAOSBX010000037.1 GCA_035361075.1 Candidatus Hydrogenedens sp.
CTATCGTCCCAATGTTCACATGCGGCTTCTTCCGCTCAAACTTCTGCTTCGACATCGTTGTATTCCTTCTTTTTTAGGTTTTGTTTTTAGTTAAATTTTAAATTACTTACCTAATAAACCTTTATGACTAATGGAGCCCACGACCAGAATTGAACTGGTGACCCCTTCCTTACCATGGAAGTGCTCTACCGACTGAGCTACGTGGGCATATTATGGAGCGGGAGGCGGGATTCGAACCCGTGACCCTCAGCTTGGAAGGCTGACGCTCTACCAACTGAGCTACTCCCGCATCGCAATCTATATAAACGCATTTCTGCGATTTATCACAAGTGGTGGTGGGCGCTGGATTCGAACCAACGTAGGCGCTAGCCAACGGGTTTACAGCCCGTCCCCTTTAACCACTCGGGCAGCCCACCACAAAACGTATATTCAATTTCCTGGAGCTGGCGAAGGGAATCGAACCCCCGACCTGCTGATTACAAGTCAGCTGCTCTACCTGCTGAGCTACGCCAGCGATTCTTCATTTTTATCCTCATGGGGATAAATATTTTACCAAACATCCATTTCTCTTGTCAACTTAACAAATCGAGGATAATTGATGAGCACCTCTCTAAAAAAACGGATGTTCTGATTATTAGAATGACATATAAGGCAATTATCAAATAGAGGAAATAACACTAAATATTCCCATAAAACATTGAGAAATATAACGTAATAATAATGTGCATCCCTTGGATACAATAAAAATTGATTAGTTAAAGAATTAAAAATTTTTGTGGACAGTGCTTTCTGATTAAAAGATTTTAAATTCCGTTTTATGATTTGTTCAGTTAAACTTGGTATAATTTCTTCACCTCACGTATACCATCTTCATAAATTTAAGGAAATAACTATTATGAATTTATCTCCTATCGAAAAAGAAATTTTTGATGATTTATTATCTCGTCGACCTGACTTAGCCTCATGCTCTGAGAATATATTAAAAGCACATCAATTACTTGTCGAATGTTTTAAGCATCATGGGACTCTTTTCACCTGTGGCAATGGAGGTTCATACGCAGATGCCTTACACATTGCTGGTGAATTGGTTAAAAGTTTCGAGCGGAAACGACCATTAGATACTACCCTCAAAGAGTGTATAGTAAATGAATATATGGGAGCAGAATTAAGTGAATATCTGGAAGCGGGGCTACGTGCTATCCCTTTGGGAATGAACAGTTCATTGAAAACAGCCATCGAAAATGACTGTCCTATGAGAGATATTGCCTTTGCTCAGGAATTAAATGTTTTAATGAATGCAGGGGATATTTTATTAACAATCTCAACCTCTGGCAATGCAAAAAACTGCCTTTATGCTGTGAGTGTTGCTCGAGCAAAAAAAGGGACAGTTATTGCTATGACAGGTCCTTCAGGCGGGCTCCTATCAAAGTATGCTCATGTTTGCATTAAAGTCCCTGGAGCAACCACAAAAGTCATTCAAGAGGCACATCAACCTATATGGCATACTCTTTGTGCAATGGTTGAGGCACATTTCTTCCCAGAAAAAAGATGATTAATTCTTCATACCAACATTAAATATCAAGGAGTAGATTATGACAAAAGGTAAATTTAGCCGACCTAAAATTGTATCTGTTGGAGCAGGAAATGTTGGAGCCACTTTTGCACAGTATTGCGTCGAAATGGAGTTAGGCGATGTGTTGCTCCTGGATATTGTGGAAGGCTTACCGCAGGGGAAGGCATTAGATTTGATACAGGCAGGTGTGGTTCGTGGGTATAGTGTTTCCATACAAGGCAGTAATGATTTTTCGGATATGAAGGATGCAGACATCATCGTTATTTCTGCAGGCTTTCCAAGAAAACCAGGGATGAGTCGTCTCGATTTGTTGGAAAAGAATGGGAAAATTATTGCTAATATTTGTGATTACATAAAGCGATTTGCACCAGATGCCATTGTAATCGTTATAACGAATCCTTTGGACATCATGGTGCAGTTGGCTTTCCATTTATTGAACCATCCCCCATCAAAAATAATGGGAATGGCAGGCTGTTTAGACAGTGCAAGGATGTGTTCATTTATTGCGGAGGAACTCGGTGTAAGCCAGAAGCAAGTAAATGCAATGGTGTTAGGCTCCCACGGTGATTTGATGGTTCCAATACCGGACTATACCACCGTTGCCGGAATTCCTGTAAAAGAACTTATTCCTACAGAACGATTGGAACAGATTATTGATAGGACAAGAAAAGGCGGTGCAGAAATTGTATCCCTCTTAAAAACAGGCAGTGCTTATTATGCACCATCTGCAAGTTCTGCAAGAATGGTCAAGGCTATTTTGCATGACGAAAAAGCGTTGTTACCCTGTGCCGTATATGCACAAGGGGAATATGGAATTTCTGGTGTATTTGTAGGGTTGCCCTGTATATTAGGGGCGAAAGGGGTAGAAAAAATCATCGAGTTGCCCCTTTCCAATGAAAATAAATCCGCACTAATGAAATCTGTGGAAGAAGTAAAGCAAGGAATACAATCATTAAAAGAATTAGGATTCGCAATCAGTTAAACTCAACTTCCGACTATTATTCACAACATCCATATTTCACTCTTTACTTAGGTAATACTTTTCCTTTATAAACCTTTATCACCTTTAACATGATTGGTCATCATATATAATACAGTGCTTTCATAACTGCCTCAATAATTATCGTGGATGGGATAGCTTCATAAATTGTATTATCAACCTTCACCGTTCTACAATCATTGGGACCACAAACACTACAACACGGGCTCTTTCCCGTCTTCGCATTAATATACTCTTCTAATAATCGGCCATTGATAATAATCCTGTTTGATTGAAGCGGATTGTTCTGAAACTGTTCTGGTGTAATTTCCCGTTTTTCAAGAATGACAACAATCCCTTTCGACTTTAGCATAGACTGCAACTGAGCCACTGCCTTTTCCAACTCATTCTCCGTATCCCCACATCTCGGACAAGTCTCCCCTTCTGAAACAAGCCGTTCCCACTCAATTTTCAATATTTTATCTTCCACAACTTTTTACTTTCCTTTAAATAACATTCCAGGGTTGTTTTTTGGGACGATGGATGAGTTGCTGGACATTATCGGGTAAGGGGGAAGGGTCTGTTATGACTTCTTTTTCGGGGTCCCAGCGAATGATTTTCTGGGTACGAATGGCAATATCACTTAATAAACAAAGTGCATTGGAACGCACTGCAACATCAATATTGGCTATGGTTTGTTTTCGTGTTTTCACACATTCAATGAAGTTCTTTAAGTGATGTTTACTCTGATACAGATGAACATCTGTCGGCTTCAATTTAATATCCAGTAATTTTTCAGGTTTTGCCTGGAGTGTCTCCCGATTAACATACACAGTTCCTTCTGTCCCTTCGAAGGTTATTCCTGTGGGGTTCAGGTTGGGTTCTTTTTTCTCTGTTTGTTCATTGGTAAAATGGACAATGATACCATCTGCATATTTCATCTGGACATCCCACGCCATTGCACAATCGCAAATGCCTTCTTTTGGGAATTCTCCCTTTCCTTCATATTCAATGGGTCCCGATGTCTCATCATTACCATGTCCCCATTGGGCAATATCAACATGATGAATTCCCCAACCTCCGATGAAGCCCATCGCATAATCTGCAATATGGTACCAATTGGGTCTCTCGGTTCGTGCCTTGCAATAGGGAACTGTAGGGGCAGGTCCTAACCACATTTCATAATTGAAATCTTCGGGAGCAGGAACAGGTTCTTCTCCACATGTAGGACCCACAATGCCACCAGGCACTCCAACACGGATTTTCTTTAATTCACCAATATAGCCATTTCTAACCAATTCACAGGCAAATCGAAAATCGTCATTAGAACGCTGTTGAGTTCCAAACTGGAAGATACGGTTGTGCTTCTTTATTGCCTCTCTAACTTTCAAATCGTCCTGAATAGAAATACATAAAGGCTTTTCAACATACATATCTTTCCCTGCCTGGGCAGATAAAACAGCAAGAATTCCATGCCAATGGTCATTGGTAGCAATAACTACCGCATCTATATCTGAACGGGATAAGACTTCATGAAAATCTCTGTAAAGGGATACGTCCTTAAATTTCTTACGGACATCCTCATAAGCCTCATCTAAATCCTCTTTCCGTACATCACATAAAGCCCTGATTTGAGCTTCTTTTACGGACATTAAAGCATCCATCAAATATCTTCCTCGTCCTCCTGTCCCAATGAAAGCCACACCTACTTTTTCAGAAGGTTTCGGGTCTTTGCCAAAGAGAGAAAAGGAAGGAATTAAAGGGAAAGACGCAAGCAACGCAGATGTCTTCATGAAACTGCGTCTGGACAATGTTTGTTTTTCATTGCTGGTCCCCATAGAAAGTCTCCTTATAATAAAATTTATTCTTTTTCTGTTAAGGGCCGAACCCAGAAATTTCTATACGCCACAGGACCATGGTCTCCCTGCAACATTATCGGTCCTTTTGGTGCTTCGTCATTGAATAAAGATGCCCGTGTCGGCCCCGATAGTTCTTGATTTTCGTGAACCACCACACCGTTATGAATAACACGCACGAATTGAGCATTGGCAATCTTTTTCCCTTCTGCATCAAATCTGGGAGCCTTGAAGATGACATCAAAACTTTGCCATACACCAGGGGGGCGAGATGCATTTACACGAGGGGGTTTCCCTTCATATCCACGCTGGTCATCCGGAATACCCGGTTCCTCATGCCAACGTTGGTAGATACCCCCACAATCACTATGTTTTGGCTCTGCCACACCCCAACTATCCAAAACCTGAATTTCATATCTACCTTGGAAATATACACCCGAATTGGAACCCTTAGGCACCATAAATTCGATATGTGCTTCCACATCACCCCATTCTTCCTTTGTAATGAGATGGTTTGTTTTGCCATCTTTACCATTGATAAGCACACCAATGCCAGGTAATGACGTAAGTAAAGCCTCATTCTGCGGGTCTGTCATTGCATCGCTTCCGCAATACCATGTGCCTGTTGGTTCACGGAACGCATTTAAATCGTTTGTGGAAACCCGAACAGGCTCGTAGGTAGCAACAGAAGACACAAGTTCTTTCCACACCTTCATAGAACGAGGCAAATGCTCTTTTACAGGCTCTTGTATTCCATAGCCCTGTAAACCAACGGGACCTGTATAACCCACTGATTTTAATGTTTTCAATAGAGGTTTTAAATCATAAGTTCCTTTGTCCAGCGGTTGGATTAATTTATCCCAATCCCCAGGAGGTTCTGCCCCATTCAAGGTTACAACAAATAATTTCGGTTTTACCTTGCGAATAAGCAAATCTAAATTCATTTCGGGTCCATCCACCTTTAACCAGTGGCACAGATTGAAAGAAATGCCCACATTGGGTTTGCCCGAATCCTGTGCTAATTGATAGGCCTGTTCTGTTTTATCAAGCCAGCAACCTGCATGAGGATACAGGGCTACCTTTACACCATAAGGCAATGCCTGGTCCGCTACATTACGGATTAAGGCAAGTGCCTGCTGATACGATTCCGGTTCGTTAAATTTCCATGCCTGACTGTTGATAGTCAGCCAGAGGAAATATTCATTTCCTTTCATAATTTCTAATGCCTCTGCCAATCCGGGTTGTATCTGGAAGCCTTCTTTTTCTATTGTTCCCCAGAAATAAACAGCATATAATTTGAGCCCGTTGGCTTGCAGGGCATTTTTAAGTTCTGCAAACGAGTCAAAACCTGTCCAGCTTATGCCTGTAAAACCTAATTCTTTGGCAAAAGCTACCTGCAAATCAGGTGTTGAATGTTCCGCATCCCGTGTTGCAGTATCCATAGCAAAAAATTCTTTGAAAAACGGGGAATCATCTGCAAAACACATTAAACTACCCAATAAAATTATCAAACCAAAAAGGACAAAAATCTTTTTCATTGTTAGTTTTCCTCTAAAAAATTAATTGTTTTTTCCTGCGGACCATTTAATTGCATTATACATGAGTTTACGAAATTGTTCATTGGCAAAATTTTGTGGACCATGACCTAACTGGATGAAAAAAATCTCCGTATTGTTATATTTATTTACCCAGCCTATAAAAGAAGCACTTTCAGGATGGTTCGTTGTCAAAAGCACATGAACCTCCGGGGAGATATAGAACTGACTATATGTCTCATCTATTTCTTCAAAATCTTCTACCCCCTGCGTAATGGGGTGATTTTTGTCCGCAATATGTACTGGAATTTTTACATCATGCTTATATTTAGAGCGTTCATATTTTTTCCCTTCCCATTCCATATCTTCCAAAAAATATTTTGCCCCGATAATCTTTGAAAATTCATTCCACTCTGGAAAAGCAGATATGGCATGGTGCATAACAATTATTTTTTTGCCACTATTTAGCATATCCAGGAAATTTTTTTGCTGTTTCTTTGTTATTTTTTGATGAAAATTATAGAAAATAATCGTGTCAAACTCTTTATATTTATCATTATCAAAAAAAGCACATTTTCCACCTGCATAATCAAAGTATTCCGCCTTAACATCTGTCATACTTGCCCACATTGCTTCAAACGGCTCTTTATCATAACTATGGCCTCCCGTGATAATAGCAACACGAACTTGCGAATCTGCGTGGACTATAAAAAAACAAGAAAAAATAAAAATTAGGGTTATGCCTATCAAACTGACTTTCAGAAAAAAATGGCTCATCATCCTTTTCCTTTCTATGTTTAATTCTTTTTGCTTCAAATAAACCAACAAACTATATAACATAATAAAAAAACATGTTAAAAAAATACAAAAACTATTTTAGCACACCGCTTTATAAAATAGCCCCATTGATATAGGAAACAATAAATGTTATATTAAAAGCAAATAATAGTATATTACGTTTATATATGAATACGATAAAAAAATATTATTTAATCATTATCTTATTTTTAATATCAGTTATAGCAATTATATCGTTGCCTCAAAAACCTTCTCTCTGGGGTGATGAGTTGCTCGGCGGTGTTTTATTTACAGAGGCATCTTCTGCAATAGAATTCCTTACCGTTCAGGGAAGTGTAGGTCCTGAAGTAGCCCCGATATATCCACTACTACTCTACTTCAACGCTAAATACCTTCATATACCATTGAATACATTCCGATATTTCTCTGTGCTATGTTGTTTATTTAGTTCCCTCTTTATCTATCTGTCAATTTCAAAATTTGCCAGTAGTAAAATAGCCTTTCTTACATCTGTTTCCGTTGCGTTGGTGCCAATCCACCTCTGGTATAGCATGTTATTACGACCTCATGCTTTAGCCTTTTTACTAAGCACTATATCCTTCTATTTTTTCACACTTATAAATAATGACCATGTAAAAGTAAAATATCTTCTTATCCTCTGTTTTATTAATGTAATACTTATTTTTACTCACTACATCTTTTTCTGGATACCTTTGGCAGAATCCCTGTTTTTAATTCTTAATAGAAGAATCAATAAACGGAATATCTTGTTTCTCTTTCTGAATTCTACAATGATAGGTTTCGTTATTTTTTATTTAGGATTTTTCATTCGCACCAATAATATTGAATTTGCACCTGAAAAAGGTATCAAACAAATATTCCTTTTTATTTTCAGTGTGATGGATTATGAGATTCCTTCAATGACCTCTTGGGGAATACTCATACAGCCGTTGTTTTTCGTTCACAGGCAAATACCACCATGGCTAAATCATTTTTTTGAATATGCACCCAAAATCGTTGTCTACAGCGGAAATTGTCTTCTTTCACTTCTTCTCCTATACCTACTCGCAAAAGAATTATTTTATATCATAAAAAATAAAACCTTACCAAAAAATATATCCTGCTATTTACTCTTTTTCGGAGTCATAATGCCGATTTGTTTTGGGCTAATTCAGATAATCTTAGGAATAAACATTTCGATGGTTCGCTATTTCTACCTGTCTTTTATATGCAAAATTGCCCTATTATACATTTTCCTAATTCAAATTAGAAATAAAAATCTTTACAGATTTCTAACCACAATTACCGTTTTGTTCTTCATTCATCAATTCATTATTTACAGGGCTTGTTTGCCATATTCAGACTGGGACACATGTGCCAAATATATCAATGAACGAACCATAGCTAATGACATTATTATTACTGGTAGATTTGAAGAAGCAGTCACATTAAAATACGCAATGCCTAATCCCAATACCACACCTATTCTATATTCTACATCCATAAAATCTGCAATAGATGGAATACTGGATTTACAACACAAAAACCCATCTTCAACTATCTGGCTGATTTATAGTATGCAATGGAATTTTAACATGCCATGCATACTACGAGAAGAACTCAAAAAACGGGATATTAATTTTCACGAAAAAGTCTTCCCCTCCTTTGAAGGTATCGCCTCTTATGAAATACCACCAAAAATCCAACACGAAAACAATAAAACTACCTACGATGCATTTTACAACTGTAACCCAGAATATCAGTGGGAAGATGAAAAGAAAAACAGAAAAGATAAAATGCTCAAAATCTTAGAACAGTACCGCTCACACAAACTTAATAATGAATCATTGCTTGATTGGTTAGTTTTTCCCGACGGTTCAGCTGGATTAAACACCACACCCCAATTGACGTTCCAATTGATTGCTATGGACAAAAAAAACGAAGCTCAAGGTCTATTTAGACATTTTAGTAACCAAACAATTTGGGCCAACATCGCCTTAATCTTATTCTTAACAGAAACAGGACAATTAACAACAGCAGAAGAAATATTTATCCCACTAGCAAAGAGAAACATTTACTTGGCATGTCTATTAAAACCGATATGGAAAAATTATGCAGAAGGAAAATACTCAGAACTCCTTGAACAATGCCATCAATTAAAAAAAGCAGGGTTCCCACTCGCATATCTTTTAGAAACTATCGTCCAACTGAAAACAGAAACTAGAAGTCAAAAGATACTTCAATCAGGACTGTTCCCCCTCAACAACACCGCAAAAATACTCCTATTAAACTAAAAACCTTTAACGTGCTCAACCTTTCCAACATCACATTAATGCTAATTACATAACCTCATACCAACTCAAGTAGAGATGATTCATAAATTGCCCTACCTATTATACCCATGAGTAAACATTAATGTAGCTATAATATGAAAAATTGTGTAATGCTAAGTTTTGGATAATAGTAATCAGAAATGGGAAGCCAAAGAGTTAGTATAATTTTCGAAAAGTCTATACCTTCCAATCACAATTCATTTCCCCTTGGAGGCTCTTGGTTTATATTTTTCATGAGTTGATTTGTAATTTGTTTTTACCTAAATAAAATATTTATAATATAAGACTTCAAAAAAGATTATTATTTACACCTCTATCTTTTCCGCGGCTGTAAAAGAGAGTGTTTGTGTATCATTTAATTATTAAAAACTAATCACGTAAGGAATAACAGGAACGTATGGGAAGATATTTAGGTCCGAAACATAAGTTATGTCGGCGTTTGGGTTCCTGTATCTGGGGAAGCCCGAAATGCCCGTCGAAAAAGCGTCCGTTCCGTCCGGGTCAACATGGAAGAGACCCGAAAGGAAAACTTTCTGTTTATGCCAAACAATTGTTAGCAAAGCAGAAAATCCGCACACATTATGGTTTAATGGAACGGCAAATGAAGAAGACTTTTCAGGAAGCGAAACGGATTGCTGGAGATACAGGTGTAAATTTAATTCGCCTTTTAGAAAGTCGATTAGATACGGTCATATATCGTTTAGGGTTTGCCCCAACGATTTCATCTGCACGTCAGTTAGTTACACATTGCCATTTTCTTGTGGATGGTAAAAAGGTAAACATTCCTTCATTCATAGTAAAACCAGGCATGAAAATAACTGTCCGTGAAAAAAGCAGAAATATCCCAATGATTGCCACAGGTGCAGAAAATCCGTATCAAGAAATTCCACCTCATTTAGCACGGGAAGCAAAATCATTTGAAGGACATGTTGTTTCTGTCCCAGCAGAGGAAAATCTACCTTTCCTTGAAGATACTGCTGGTGTCATCGGTTTCTACTCGAGATAATTGTTTTAAGTATAATATGTAAGAAGTATGCGGGTCGATTTTAATTCGGCCCGTTTTTTTGTGAAAACAAAAGTAGAAGGAAAAGGCATACTTTATGAGTATCGAAATTATTGTCGGAGCCAATTGGGGTGATGAGGGCAAGGGACGAATGGTTGATTACTTCGCTCAGGATGCAGATTTTGTGATTCGGTATCAAGGTGGCAACAATGCTGGCCATACAGTAATAAATGAATATGGTGAATTTAAATTGCATCTAATTCCCTCAGGCGTATTCAGTAAAAAAACGATAAATATTCTCGGTCCTGGAATGGTTATCAACTTGCAAAGCCTTGTAGAAGAGATTCAGAGCTTCCAAGAAAAAGGGATTGACCCTCAAATTATGATTTCAGAGCGGGCTACAATCTGTTTCCCGTATCACCAATTAGAAGATGTTTGGGAGGAAGAGCGGTTAGGTAAAAACGCATACGGTTCAACACGTCGTGGAATTGCACCCGTTTATGGAGACAGAACAGTTAAAAAAGCAATATTAATGGGCGAACTTCTCTATCCAGAAAAACTTAAATCGCGACTGGAACAGATTGTAAAATGGAAGTTACAAATAGCCCGCGGTGTTTATGGAAAAGAATCACCGTTTACCTTTAACGAAATCTGGGAATGGACTCAAAAATGGGGTGGACTTTTACTGCCATATATCAAAGATACAAATAAAATACTTGAAGATGCAGTCCGTGCAGGAAAGAAAATTCTTTTTGAAGCCCAATTAGGAACTCTGCGTGACCTTTATTTCGGCATATATCCATACACGACATCGTCGTGCACACTTTCAGCCTTTGCACCTATTGGGGGTGGATTGTTCGGTTTCAAACCCGACCGAGTAATCGCTGTGGTAAAAGCCTTTTCAACCTGTGTGGGTGAGGGTCCTTTTGTAACCCTGATGGAACCTGAAGAAGCCGATCAGCTCCGCAAAATAGCAAAAGAATATGGTGCAGCAACAGGGAGACCAAGAACTATTGGACATTTCGATGCTGTTGCTACCCGTTATGGTGTAAAACTTCAAGGAGCAACCGAAGTCGCTCTAACGAAATTAGATAGCCTTACTGGAAGAAAAGTCTTAAAACTTTGTACACACTATCAATTCGAAGATAAAATATTTGAAGATTTTCCAATCAATCCTATCCTTGAACAATCAAAACCGATATACATAGAACTTCCAGGCTGGGATGAAGACATTTCCAAGGTGCGTCGGTTTGAAGACCTTCCTAAAAATGCTCAAAATTATGTAATAGAAATCGAAAAAAGAATCGAATGCCCCATTAAATATATTTCTGTCGGACCTGAACGGGAAGCATTAATCACTCGATAGACTCAATAACACAAGCGGATATTAGTAATTTGGTACGTGCTAAAAATGGCAATTTCCTTAAAAGAATTTGAAATAATTCACAAACTTGCCCAAGGATTTCATCATACGAACTATATTCAGGTCTCGGGTCCATGGGGAACAGGTAAAAGTGTCATTGCTTACCTATTAAGTTCTGCACTAAATACACCCCTTTTCATTATCGCACCTGATAACCAGTCCGCTGAAGATATTTACGAAGATTTTGTAACACTGAGCTCTGAAGAAACATGTGCCCTTTTCCCTCCATGGGAAACCATGCCAACAGATATTATTGACCCTGCTGAAGATATTGTTTCTGAACGACTCCATTTATTAACACGAATTATCTCTGGCAAACAAAAGCCGAAAATAATCATTTCTACAATTCGTTCTGTATTACAAATAGTTCCACCTGTTCAATCATTAGAACGGCAACGAATTCATTTGCAGACAGAACAGGAGTATAGTCTTGAAGAATTAACACATTTGTTAGTCGCCTCAGGCTACCAACGTGAGGCGTCTGTATCTCAACATGGCGAATTTAGCCGACGCGGTGGAATCCTTGATATTTTCCCTTATGGTCATGAGTTACCAGTACGTCTGGAATTTTTTGCTGATACTATTGAATCCATTCGAGAATTTGACCCAGAAACACAGAAAAGTATTGCCCCCATTGATTTCGTGGATATTATACTTAAAACAGAGAAGGACTTATTGAGAGAAAAAATAACTTTAAAAGAAAAAACATGGATTCTGGACTATCTACCGACTGATACACTAATTGTATGGGATGAACCATTAAATATATTTTCAGAAGGAGAGAAGATAGAAAGTGAATTTACAGAAAACCCATATCTTTTTTCCTTAGAAGAATTGAAAGAAAAATGTAGTACCTTTAAAAACATAGAAATTGCATCACTTTCACTACCCGAAAGGAATGTAGCCCAACGTATTATCATCCCTATGAATTCCGTACAGATGTGGGCTGGCAATTTAAGTCAATTCTGGGAACAATTAAAGCAATGGGACATTGAACATTATCAAGTGCGTCTCTTATGCAACACACCAGCAGAACAATTGCGAATGCATGAGTTGGTTACAGAACAAGGTTACCGATTAGATAAAGACCCCTTTGACCTAAAAATTGAGTTAGGAAAAATTCGTGCTGGCTTCATATATCCAGATGAAAAATTAGTAGTTATCAGTGAAAGAGAATTGTTTGGCAGAAAATATGTTCGCCGAAAAGGTCGATTTTTCCGCAGAGGTAGCCGTATTTATTCATTAACCGACTTAAAACCAGGGGACTTCGTTGTTCATGAAACACACGGAATAGGTAAGTTCGCAGGATTATATCGATTTTCTGATAAACCTGCCGATTACCTATCCATCATCTATCGAGATGGGGATAGACTTTATATCCCAGTCACACAATTAGATCAGATACGAAAATATATTGCTGGTGAAGGTGTCACACCTAATTTAGATAAAATGGGTGGAAAAACATGGAACAAAACGAAAGAAAAAGTCAGAGAGTCTGTCAAACAATTTGCAGAGGAACTACTAAAATTATATGCAAAACGGCATCACTCTAAAGGTTTTGCATTTTCAGCGGATACCCCATGGCAACGGCAAATGGAAGAAGCTTTTGACTATGAAGAGACCCCAGACCAGTATCGTGCCATTGAGGAAGTAAAACGGGATATGGAAGACCCCAAACCGATGGACCGACTTATTTGTGGAGACGTCGGCTTCGGAAAAACAGAGGTGGCTATCCGCGCCAGCTTCAAGGCGGTTATGGATGGTAAGCAGGTTGCGGTGCTTGCACCGACAACAGTATTAGTCCATCAACATTGGCATACCTTTCAAGAACGAATGGCTGGGTTCCCTATCCGCATAGAAGCATTAAGCCGTCTACGGACAACAAAACAGATAAAAGACGTATTAAAAGGTTTAATGACAGGTGAAGTAGATATTGTAATCGGCACACATCGACTCCTTTCTAAAGATGTCCAATTTAAAGATCTCGGGCTACTTATTATTGATGAAGAACAAAGATTTGGTGTTCGCCACAAAGAACAACTTAAAAAACTTCGTGAACATGTCGATTCTCTAACTCTCACTGCCACACCTATCCCCAGAACATTACAGTTTTGCCTCTCTGGAATACGAGATATGAGTGTCATTAATACAGCACCTAATGACCGATTACCTATCCATACATGCATTACCCATGCATCTCCTGAGGTCATTAAAGAAGCCATTGAAAGAGAACTGCGACGAGAAGGACAAGTTTACTACTTACACAACCGTGTACAGACAATTGAATACACCGCAAAAAAACTACAACAATGGGTTCCTCATGCACGAATCGGCATCGGTCACGGGCAAATGTCCAAAAATGAGTTGGAACGTATCATGACCGCCTTCATCAACCGAGAAATTGATGTGCTTGTCTGCACAACTATCATTGCTTCAGGTATTGATATACCAAATGTTAATACCATCATTGTTGACCGTGCAGATAGGTTCGGCTTAAGCGAGTTATACCAAATTCGTGGTAGGGTTGGAAGATATAAACACCGTGCCTTTGCCTATCTACTAATACCTTCCGACAAATCACTCACCAAAGAAGCACAAGAACGATTAAAAGCCATTCAAGACTTTTCAGTTTTAGGTTCAGGACTTCAAGTTGCCCTTAAAGATTTAGAAATTCGTGGAGCAGGAGATTTGTTAGGACCTGAACAAAGTGGACATATTAATGCGGTCGGCTTCGATACTTACCGCGAACTAATTGAAGAAGTTATCGCAGAGATGAAGGGACAACCTATCATCCGTAAAAAACTACCCCCTTTAGAAGGGAACATCAATGCTCGCATCCCTGACGATTTCATCACCGATTCATTGCAAAGAATGCAATGGTACCAACGAATTTCATCTGTGCAAACACCAGAAGAATGCCAAGAACTCATCGAAGAACTAAGAGATAGATATGGAGCGATTCCAGAGTGCACGGAGAATCTGATTAATGTCATGAAAGCACGTGTACTTGCTCATGACCTCGGAGTAAAAAGAATTATAGTGAACAAAAAAGTCCTCCATATTATCTTTGATACATACCACCCTATAACACCTATTCGAAAAAAAATCGCTTTGGAAATATTCAAAACCGAAATTAGTACTGGTTGGGAAGAATATCCATATTTAGAAGTAACCACAGATGACAACTTAGAAAACCATTTACATCTGCTCATTTTATATCTGGAAAAATTACATAAAGAAGGGGTTTAATACCTTAAAACAAAAACGGTTTTTTCGCATTTCCAAAGTATCAACTAAGCTAAATATTCACATCATCAATCCCCTCACTATTAAAAAGAATTCTGAACATCATTAACCCTATTCGTGAAACGTATATGATTTTCTATAGGGTCAGACCCATGTGTCTACCCTAATGATTAAACGGATACGGCAGGGCGAACACATGGGTTTGCCATACAAATCCATCGTTTCTTCTATTGTATTTATCCTAATATAACAGGTGCTTCTTTCGTTACGCACATTTTATCTGTCACATTTGCCAAGTCTACCCATTTCTATAAGAGGGGACGCTAATGATAGTAGATTTAAGGCTTCTTTATTTATAATTTCTAAATATCAAAATATAGCATAAATTCGTAGGGATGTGGTCTTAGATTTACTGCCTCAACTTCTCGTACACGTTTGTACTCGATCCATGTTTTCAGAACATCTTCTGTAAATACATCTCCTTTGGTCAAGAACTCATGGTCTTTGGACAATGCATTCAGGGCTTCTGCAAGGCTACCTGGGACTTGTGGGATAAGTGCTTTCTCTTCGGGAGGAAGGTCATACAGGTCTTTATCCATAGGTTCACCTGGGTCTATCTTATTCTGAATGCCGTCCAAACCTGCCATCAACAACGCCGCAAACGCCATGTACGGATTGCAAGACGGATCAGGTACCCGAAATTCAATCCGTTTCGCTTTAGGGCTTGGAGAATACATCGGAATGCGACAGCATGCACTGCGATTGCGTGCAGAGTAAGCAATATTCACCGGTGCTTCATATCCCGGAACTAATCGCTTGTAACTATTTGTCGTTGGATTTGTAATAGCAACAAGAGCAGGAGCATGTTTTAGCAATCCACCGATAAACCAGAGTGCTTCCTGACTTAATCCTGCATATTTATTTCCTGCGAAAGTAGGTTTTCCACCTTTCCATAATGAAATATGACAATGCATTCCTGAACCATTATCGCCAAACAAAGGTTTAGGCATAAAGGTCACAGTTTTCCCATTTCTCTTTGCTACATTTTTAATAATGTATTTATACAATGTTAGCTGGTCTGCCATTTGTGTCAATGGTGCATAACGCATATCAATTTCTGCTTGTCCACCTGTGGCTACCTCGTGATGGTGACATTCTACATCAATACCACATTCTAACATTAACGCCACCATTTCGCTTCGTATATTATGCGTAGCATCTGCAGGGGGTATAGGGAAATATCCTTCTTTATATCGTAGTTTATAACCTAAATTTGGTTTCTCATCTCTACCGCTATTCCATATCCCTTCAATGCTATCTATAAAGTAATATCCACTATTAGCGGTTTGATCACAACGTATATCATCAAAAATAAAGAATTCTGCCTCGGGTCCAATATAGCATGTATCTGCAAGTCCTGTAGACATTAAATAATTTTCTGCCTTTTGGGCAATATTCCGTGGGTCACGAGTATACCGTTCCTTCGTAATCGGGTCTAAAATGTTACAATAAATCACTAACGTGGGTATGTCTGAAAACGGGTCAACAAATGCTGTCCGAGGGTCTGGCAAAACGAGCATATCACTCTCATGGATACTTTGCCAACCGCGAATACTGGAGCCATCAAACCCAATACCAGACTCAAAAACTTCCTCATCAATCTGGGAAACGGGAAAAGTGAAATGTTGTTGTAAGCCTGGAAAATCCATAAATCGTAAATCTACAAATTTAATCTGTTTGTCCTTGATTAAATTAATAACATCCTTGGACGTGTAATCTTTATACATATAAATTCTCCTTGTTATTTGTTATGTGTATAATATGCACAAAAAATTTATGTTAAGATACTACAATATCTCCTGTTTCTCCTGTTCGTATTCGTATTGCTTCTTCAACAGGTATAATAAATATCTTGCCATCACCAATCCGTCCTGTCGACACCGACTTAATTATCGTTTTTACAACCGTTTCGACCATATCATCTACAACAACAACCTCTATCTTTATCTTCGGCAAAAATTCCACGACATACTCAGCTCCTCGATATAATTCTTTATGTCCACGTTGCCTACCAAATCCTTTTACCTCGGTCGCTGTTAAACCTTTACATCCAATCTCAGCAAGGGCTTCCTTCACTTCTTCTAACTTAAAAGGTTTGATAATAGCTTCTATCTTCTTCATGGGTTTAACCCCTATTCTTGAGTAATGTTGTTATATGTAAAAATTAAATGTAAATTTATGATTATATCACATTTTTTCATTTACATGTTTTGTAATTGCAAGCAATAAAAATGCCAACCTAATCTTCCTTATTGAAAATCCCATTAAATGCTACAAAACTGGGAAATCGTTAGCAGAATTTATGCAATAACTTTACATAATAAAATTCAAATATTACTCAAATGTAATTATTATAAAGTATAAACTACAAAAATGTAGGTTGTTTCCTTCGAACCACTGAGTTTTTTCTTGATTTTAATCAGGAAAAAGTGATAGTATACTTCTCTTACAACAAATTTGATTAGATTAGAAATATCTACTACTCCTTACTGTTTCTTGTATAACCTTTAAAGGTTTTTATACGTTAAATGAAAGGTAGTGGGTTTTCTTTTCCGTTTTCAAAGGAGGAAATATATATGCCGACATATACTTACGAATGTGTTAAATGTGGTTATCAGTTCGATTATTTTCATTCCATAACTGCATCACCAAAGGTAATCTGTGAGAAATGTAAGGGGAAATGTCAACGATTAATTGGTAACGGTTCTGGGATAATTTTCAAGGGTAGCGGATTTTACGAAACAGACTACAAGAGAAATAACAACCATGGCAATGGACATAAACATAAGAGCACTACATCTGCTGATGGTAATGGTAAGTCATCTTCTACCGAATCAAAATCAACCGAAACGAAATCAGCATCTAAAGAGACCGTGTCCAAATAGTTTATCCTAACTAAGTAACTTAAATATTTCGTAATAACAGAGGTGCATTCTTTTAAGAATGCACTACATTTGTTTTATAATACGCAAATTCACCAAAATATAAATACATATCAAGGGAGTTCGCAAGCAAATGACAAATGATGAATTGAGAACGTTGGCAGACACATATTTAATTAACACATACGGCTCAAGGACATTAGCATTAGTCCGTGGACAAGGAACGCATGTTTGGGATGCGGATGGTAAGGAGTATATAGATTTATTTTCAGGTATTGCGGTTTGCAATTTGGGACATTGCCATCCAAAAGTCACAAAAGCAATTGTAGACCAAGCACAAAAATTAATTCATGTATCAAATCTATACAATATTGAACCACAAATATTATTAGCGAAGAAATTAAGTGATTTATGCTTTGCAAAAAAGTGGTTTTTCTGTAATGGTGGTGCTGAAGCAAACGAATCTGCAATAAAAATTGCAAGACGTTACTGGACTGTAAAAGGTTTGTATAAACCAAATATCATTACAGCCGAACAGTCATTTCATGGGAGAACCCTTGCTACTATAACAGCCACAGGACAGCCAAAATATCATAAGGGATTTGAGCCGATGGTGCCTGGGTTTACTTATGTCCCCTATAACGACACTGAAGCGATAGAAAAAGCCTTATCACCTGCGACAGGTGCCATTTTATTAGAGCCGATACAGGGTGAAGGTGGAATCCGTATGCCTTCCCCCAATTACCTCAAAGAAGTCCGCGAGATCTGTAATAAACATCAGGTCCTCCTCATTTTCGACGAGGTTCAAACAGGCTTAGGTAGAACTGGTTATATGTTTGCACATCAGGCGTTTGATGTAACACCAGACATTATGACTTTAGCTAAAGGATTAGCGAATGGAGTCCCTATTGGGGCTATGGGTTGCACTGAGGAAATTGCTCAAGGTTTTAGCCCTGGTGCCCACGCCTGTACCTTTGGTGGAAACCCATTAAGTACCGCAACAGCATTGGCTGTGGTTGAAGAACTGAGCAACCCCACGTTCCTTGAAAACGTGCGGGCGTTAGGAAAATGTTTTATTACTGGATTGAGTAAAATAGCGGAGGTACATCGAAAAATCAAAGAAGTTCGAGGTCAAGGATTAATGATAGGCGTTGAATTTGATGAACCCGTCAATCCTTTAATAAATCAGATGTTCTCCCGCGGATTTATATGTGGTTCAGCAGGTCCGCACGTGCTACGATTCTTACCACCTTTGATTGTTGAACAACAAGAGTTAACCCAAGCACTACATGCATTAGAACAATCATTAGGAGAGTTAGGATGGTAAAAGATTTTCTCTCATTACTTGATTTCTCCACTGACGAGATTCATAAGATTTTAAATCTTGCCCATGAGTTGAAAACATTACAGAAAAAAGGATTGCCTCACCGCTGGTTACGAGGGAAAACACAGGCAATGATTTTTGAGAAACCAAGCCTCAGAACAAAACTAACCTTCCAAATAGGTATGTTTCATTTAGGAGGCGAAACTATCGTCATGGATATGAAATTAGGTGAGAGGGAATCCGTTCCAGACGTAGCCAAAAATTTAGAACGTTGGGTTGATTTAATTGTTGCGAGAACTTACAGCCACGATGATTTAGTATGCTTAGCACAAAACGCCAAAATTCCCGTCATTAACGCTCTCAGTGATTTACTTCACCCCTGCCAGATTATGGCAGATATAATGACACTGCAAGAGCATTTCTCACATAAATTAGAAAATATATGTGTGGCTTTTGTCGGTGATGGAAATAATGTTTTTCACTCATGGGCAGAGTCGTTAATACACTTCCCCTTCCGACTTCGATTGGTATGTCCCGAAGGTTATTCAGGCAATCCTGATTTAATCGGCAACGTAAAAAAGAAAGTTGAAGACCGTCTCGAAATAACCCACGATGTAGTTAAAGGATTAAAAGACGTTGATGTAGTATACACTGATGTATGGGCAAGTATGGGGCAAGAACATGAGGCTGAACAACGTTCAAAAATATTCGCCCCTTACCAGGTCAATTCGAAACTCATGTCCCGTGCAAAGCCAGGTGCAAAATTTATGCACTGTCTTCCAGCACATCGTGGCATGGAAGTTACTTCTGAAGTCATTGACAGTCCTGAATCAATAGTATATGACCAAGCAGAAAACAGACTCCATGTGCAGAAAGCTATAATGGTTACATTATTAGGCTATAATCCTCATTAAATACAAAAAAACATATATCAGGGAGTTTTTTATTATGGAAAAACAACCAAAACGTATTGTCTTAGCTTATTCTGGCGGACTGGATACATCCGTCATTTTAAGATGGCTCATCGAAACTTTTAATGCAGAGGTCATCGCATATATCGCAGATATTGGGCAAGGAGAGGAATTGGAATCAGCACGTAAAAAGGCGTTAGCTACTGGTGCGGTTGATGCCGTTGTAAAAGACTTAAAACGTGAATTTGTAAAGGATTACGTCTTCAAAGCGATGCGTGCGAATGCCATTTATGAAGGTTCTTACCTGTTAGGAACCAGTATTGCACGACCCCTTATTGCAAAAGGACAAATAGAAGTTTACCGTGATAAATCTGCCGATGCAGTCGCACATGGTGCCACTGGCAAAGGAAATGACCAAGTCCGATTTGAACTGACGTATATGGCATTTGAGCCAAACATTCACATCATCGCTCCATGGCGAGACCCACGTTGGACATTAAACAGCCGTGAAAAAATGATCGCTTACGCTGAGAAACACGGCATCCCAGTGCCTGTATCGAAAAGTAAGCCTTATTCCTCAGACCGCAACTTACTTCATATCTCCTTCGAAGGAGGAATATTAGAAAACCCATGGATGGAACCACCAGAAGATATGTTCGTATTGTCAGTCGACCCAACGAAAGCCCCTGACCAGCCAGAATATGTAGAGATTGCTTTTGAACAAGGTTACCCCAAAGCAGTCAATGGCAAAGAAATGGAACCAGAAGTATTACTTGCATATCTCAATGAACTTGGAGGTAAACATGGAATTGGTCGAGTCGACTTAGTAGAAAACAGATTCGTAGGGATGAAATCACGCGGAGTATACGAAACCCCAGGTGGAACTATATTATACACTGCACACCGAGCGGTTGAATCGATAACTATGGATAGGGAAGTAATGCTACTACGTGACCAGTTATCTCCCAAAATTGCACAATTAATATACAATGGATTCTGGTTCTCTCCTGAGATGGAAGCACTTAATAAATTTGTTGACGAAAGCCAAAAAAATGTTACTGGCACCGCACGGTTGAAACTATATAAAGGTTCATGTATAGTTGTAGGGAGAAAAGCAGATAAGACATTATACAATCCACAAATTAGTACCTTTGAAGAAGATTTAGGTGCTTATAACCAGGCAGATGCCACAGGATTTATTCGTTTGAATGCCTTACGTCTACGCGTAAGAAAACAAGCGGGATTCTTCGAAGTGGAATAACAAAAAGAGGAATAAAAAATGAATCGCGAGGATATCCTGAATTTTATCCGTAATGAAAAAATTATCGCTGTTATTCGCGCAGATTTAGAAAGAGAACTATTTCACAAAGCAGTCCGAGCTTTGTATGATGGGGGAATTCACTGTGTCGAGATTACAATGACCTCGCCCGATGCCTTGTCCATCATTGAGGAGTTGAAAAAAGAATGGAAAGGCAAAGAACTTATTGTCGGAACAGGGACAGTGTTGGACGCAGTAACATGCCGATTAGCCATCCTCGCTGGAACCGATTTTATCGTTACACCTACGTTACTTCCTGAGGTAATTGATATAGCAAGAAACTATAGCATCGTGAGTATGTGTGGAGGTTTTACGCCGACAGAACTTCTAAATGCTTGGAAAACAGGTGCCGATTTCGTAAAATTGTTCCCCGCAAGTGTCGGCGGTCCTGAATACATCAAAGCCATACTCGGACCTTTACCCAATTTGCCCATCGTGCCAACAGGCGGTATTAATCACGAAAATGCAAAAAAGTTCTTAGAAGCAGGGGCTATTGCATTAGGTATTGGAGGAAATCTAGTCAGTAAAAAACTCCTTGCCAGCCAAAATTATCCGCTCATTACCGAAACAGCTCAACTCTATAAATCCTCTATCCAATAATTTCAAAATTAAAAAATTAAAAATATAATACTTGATTTTTTCTCTATTCCACATTTCTTTCTGATACAATAAATAAAAGGAATAGAATATATGAGGAAAACATTTTTTCTATGAAAAAGAGAGAGAGTAATCTTTACATAAAAACAAAATTATATCTCCTTCTCTTTACACCTGCTGTTATATCTGCCATCCTATACATGTTTATTATAACTATCTATGACTACCGCACACATGAGAATAATGTAGAACAACAAATTGTTCAAAACTCAAGAATTTTGAGAGATTTAACACTATTATATCTTTCTGAAAACAAATACGCTTTCCTAAAAGAAACCTTAAAAACCTTCTTAGCCAAAGAGAAAAATACGTGTATCCTTTTAAACTTTGACGATGAAAACCTCAACGCTGAATTTAAAGAATTTCAACTGGAACCAACCGAGATGGCTAAATTTCCAGAAGAAGGTTTTTATTATCAAGCACAACGAATTTGGTACATCACATCTTTAAAACCTCTCATTAATGGCTCTATTTTTATAGGGACATCGACAAAAGTTATATACACCGCTGTTATAGAAAAACTACTCGTTATTATAACCCTATCTATAATTTCGTCGTGCATTATCTTCTTTGTTTTGCGAAACATAGGCGCCACACTCGTCAATCAAATAGAAAAAATTACAAATGTTATTAGCACGGTATTACGAACGAGAGATTTCTCCAAAAGAGTGCAATTAGATACCTATGACGAAGTCGGTATTTTATCCTCTCATATTGATTTATTGTTAGGAGAAGTCCAAAAACAATTTGAAGCATTGAGCTCATTACAGAAAAGCTTACAAGAACAAATATTAATACAACAACAGAATTTTGAAAATGAAAAACTATTACGGCAAAAGATTGAAAAATCGCTAAAAAGAGAAGAGAGCCGATTTGAAGCATTAATTCAAAATGTAAATAGCATTATTTTAAGAATGCAACCAGATGGCATCATTACCTTCATCAATCGTTTCGGTGAAAAATTCTTTATGTATGACCACGGAGAACTTCTGGGAAAAAATGTCGTCGGTACTATCGTCCCCCTTACAGATTCCAATCAACACAATTTAAGGGACATGATTCTGGATATTGGTAAGAACCCCCAAAAATATATTAAAAATGAAAACGAAAACATGAAGAAAAATGGCGAGCGGGTCTGGATATCGTGGTCGAATAAAGCCATATATGACGACAATGGGAACATTATAGAAATCTTATGTGTCGGAAATGACCTGACCGAACATCGCCATATGGAACAGGAGATATTAAAAACAAAGGAACAGTTAGAACAGAAAAATAGAGAACTAATGGCTACCATTGAACAAGCCAACCGCTTAGCTATGAAAGCAGAAATTGCAAGTCAAACTAAAACCCTCTTCCTCGCACACATGAGTCATGAAATTAGAACACCACTAAATGGAATCATCGGTATTCTCCATCTATTAAAAGAAACCGACACAAATGAACAAAATCAAAACCTCATTCAAATGGCTCTTCACAACTCGGAAGCTCTGCTTTCATTACTTAATGATTTACTTGATTTTTCACAAATAGAAGCAGGCTCTGTATCTCTACGTAAAGAGCCATTCTCACCAAGAGAAATCGTCGAAGATATCATACAAATGTTTTGGCAACGAGCTCATAAGAAGCAGTTGGAAATTGGGTGTCTCATCTCCAAAGATTTGCCCGACCACATTATTGGCGATGGGAGTAAAGTGCGACAAATTCTGATTAACCTCGTCGGAAATGCAATTAAATTTACAGAGCAAGGAGAAGTTTGTATAGAACTAAAAGTAATTGAATCAACTAATAACTCTGCTCTAATTAGGTTCGAAGTCTCAGATACAGGTATAGGAATTCCTGAAACAGAACAGGATAAAATATTTCTTGCTTTCGAACAAGGCTCATTAAAAGAGGAGAAAAAATACGAGGGAACAGGGTTAGGATTGACAATAAGCAAACAATTGGTCGAACTTATGAAAGGTAAAATGGGGCTAAATAAGAACATTCACGGGGGAACAACCTTCTGGTTTGAAATCCGTTTTCCATTAGCACCTCCAGAAGAAGCAGAGCATGCAAAACCTACTCAAAAATATCTGTGGTTAATAGCAAAAAATAAACATCTCATTCATTCCATCGAGGAATGTGTTCTCTCATGGGAAATGATACTTAATGTTTGGGATTCCGTAGAAGATTGCTTATCTCATTACACATCTCAAACTAATAAGAATCTCTTCACAAGTGCCAACACAGTAATTTTATTTGACTTGGAATTATTTGAAGATAATCGATATAAAATCTCAGATTTGATAAAACAAAAAATACCTTTCATCGTTTTATATCCATCGGATATATGTCCCCTTGACGAAGCAAATACTATATTTAAGGACTTTATTCAGATACCATACCCCATCAAAAGAAAAGAGTTACTTGAAGCACTCAATACAATTGCAAAATCAGAGAAGCTAAAAATCGGTGAGGGTGAACAAGAAAAAACATCACAGAACAAAGTGAAAGTACTCGTCGCAGAAGATAACCCCATCAACCAAAAGGTTATTCTTGAATTTCTTTCTCGAAGGGGATATCAAGTCGATATTGTTGATAATGGAAATGATGCTCTTAAAAAACACGATACAAACCATTACGATTTGATTCTTATGGATGTAGAGATGCCAGGGATGAATGGTTTAGAAGTTACAAAGAAAATAAGAGAACAAGAAAAAATGTCGGGGAAACATATTCCCATTATCGCATTAACCGCTTACGCATTCGAAGAGTATAAAAGCCGATGTCTTGAAGCTGGCATGGATGGATATCTAATAAAACCCCTTTCTCCAGAATCGCTTGTCGAAACTGTAAAAAAATTTACAAGCCTCCCAAAAAACAATATGGTTGACAATATTGCTGTTGCTCCAACAGCCTCCCCAGAGGCTGACTTGATTTTTGATGAGAAAACAGTATTACAACGGATAGACAATGATATCGAACTCCTTATGTCTGTAGTTAAAATATTCCTACAAACACATCCAACATATATATCCAAAGCTAAAGTGGCTATAGATAACGAAGACTACATAAATTTCCACAAAACAATTCATACCTTGAAAGGTGCTCTGGGAAATATCGGCGCTGTTAAAGCAGAAAAGATAGCAAAAATTCTTGAACAAAAATCGTATGGACAGGATAAAGGCGACTGGAATACGCTCTCTGTATTATTTAAAGAATTAATTCTTGCAATAGAAGAATTAAAAAATATTTTGGTAAAAAAATTCCCCGAGACGGTTTAATTATTTGAGAATACCCCCACGCTTATTACTTAACCGAATCCCTTGCAACATCATTTGCAATTCTTCAGGATTATCTGACATATCCAAAGCCATATCCAAGGTGATTAACGAATTCCGAACTAACTGAAACAAACTGTCATTAAACGTTTGCATCCCCTCTTCTCTACCTTGTTGTATGGCAGTATCCAATTGACTTATCCGATTCTCTTTAATCAGTTTGCGAACAATAGGCGTATTAAATAAAATCTCGCACGCAGGAACTCTACCACGACCATCCGCTCGCGGAATAAGCCGCATACACATAATTGCCTTCAGGTTCATAGACAATTGAGAACGAACCTGGTCATGTTGATTGCTCGGGAAAAAGTCAATAATGCGGTCTATCGTTTGCATTATATTCGTTGTGTGCAGAGTACTAAAAACGAGATGCCCCGTCTCCGCAGCACTCACCGCCGCCATAAATGTCTCATGGTCTCGCATCTCACCAATAATGATAACATCCGGATCCTGTCGCATTACCGTTTTCAATGCACTATTGAAATCATGAGTATCTATAGAGATTTCTCTCTGGTTTATCACAGATTTCTTGTCTACATGAACAAACTCAATTGGGTCCTCAATCGTGATGATGTGACATGCACGATTCTGGTTAATATATTCCGTTATTGCAGCAAGTGTGGTCGATTTACCACTGCCTGTGGTGCCTGCAATAAGAATTAATCCCCTCTGTAACTCTGCAAATCGAACTACCTGCGGAGGTAAACATAACTCCTCAAAACTCTGTATGCGCGTCTTAATCCTCCGCATCACACAAGAAATAGTACCGCGTTGACGAAATACATTAACTCGGAAACGACCCACACCTTTTTCAGAAAAAGCAAAATCCAATTCACCCCGCTGAGAAAAGACACGTAACTGTTCATCTGTCATCATAATATTCAAAATCTGTGACATGGTCTCTGGATAAATAGCATCTTCGCCTACACTTGCCAACTCACCATTAATGCGGAAATAAGGGGGACTCCCTGTCTTCAAATGAATATCCGAAGCATCCTTTTGAACTGCACGTTGAAGCAATTTAATAAATTCATTTCGAATTGGTGATGTACTCATAATCTACTTTTTCTCTTCTTCATCCTTACTTAACTTAACATATTGTCGTATCCATGTTGGAACCGAGTTTAATGTTGGTTTCCCATTTCTCTTTTCTTCCTCAGCATTATTCAATACTTCTTCCGGAAAAAGTTCTCCTTCTTTCTTATTCTTTATTGTATCATCAACAGGCGTTTCCTTGCTCTTTTTATTGACAGACTCATCTAATTGAACGTCGATTTTCTCGTCATTCTCAACTGGTGATATTAAATCAATATTAGAAATATTCGTAATGGTTTTAGGAATAAATTCATTATCTTTCTGTTCCTCAGGGAAACCTGCCGCAATGACAGTAATACAAATCTCTTCCCTCGGTTCTCTACCAACCATCGCTCCAAAAATAATATTTGCCTGCGGACCTAATATCTCCCGTAACTTGTTGCCTGCACGATGAACTTCATCAATCTTCATATCAGAACCACCATGGATATTTAATATGGCACCCTTGGCTCCTACAACACTTTTGCAATCTAATAAATTGCACTCAATTGCACGGAGGACTGCTTCCTCTGCCCGCTTCTCACCTCTGGCAAAACCAATCCCAAGGTGAGCCCGACCACTATTTTGCAAAATAGTACGAACATCTGCAAAATCAATATTTATCAATTGTCGAATTTTGATTAAGTCAGTAATTGCACGAATACCATTATGCAATACTTCATCCACCTTTAAAAAGGCTTCCTTCACTGTTAAATCTTTCAGTGCGACAACACGGTCATTAGGAATGACAATTAAAGCATCAACATGTTCCTTCAATAGTTTAATCCCCTCATAAGCATCTCGCCTCCGTTTAGGTCCTTCAAACTCAAACGGAAATGTTACCACTGCTACTGTTAATGCACCTAATTGTTTTGCAATCTCCGCCACAATCGGTGCAGCTCCAGTCCCAGTTCCACCTCCCATGCCTGCTGTTAAAAACACCATGTGAGCCCCTTCCAACGCTTCCCGTATCGGTCCACGGTCTTCTTCTGCTGCAGATAAGCCTACTTCAGGAATTGACCCCGTCCCTAATCCATCTGTTAATCGGGCACCTATCTGAATTTTTATCGGAGCCGGCGACGCAGATAATGCTTGATAATCAGTATTTATAGCAATGAACTCTACTTCTTCCATCTTTTGTTCTATCATTCGCTCCACAGCATTTCCACCTCCTCCACCTACACCACATACTTTAATAAGTATTTTCTTGCCCGGAAAATCTTCTTTTCCTGTCATAACTCCGGAAAACCCGTGAACCGGCGGAGAGATTCTCTCCTCCTGTGTTTCTACTTTTTTCCCTTGCTCTTCATAATTCTCAGGGTCAATAAGTGTAAATCTCTGCGTCATCTCTTTATCCTCCTCGGGCTAATACCCAATGTATTATATTTTTATTTGTAAATAATATCATCATTGAACCTAAGGTCTAAATATTCAGAACACGACAACCGTGTTAAATCGACTTTATTTAATGCAATAGAAAAATTCTGAACCTGACGCTTTAAGTTTTCCCGCTTCCATCGAGTTTCACAGGGAACTTCATTAAAGAAAACTTTTAAATTATTACCATCTTCAACAACAATCTCCGAAATAGTAATTTGTCGTTCCCGTGGCACTTGATTATACTCATACCAAAACTCCAACGCAGACCAAAGCCCCTCATCATCTAAATAGCCCCCTGGTTTAATTTCGTTCTGTTCCGTTATACCAGAAATCAGTGGACCATAGGATTCCTTAATGTTATGAATCTGTTTTAGAATCTTCCCAGTATGTGAAATAAGAAATAATTTGTCGTCTAAAAATAACGTTGCATACGGCGAAAGCTCTTGAACATGAACAACAACAGTATCTGGATGCGTTTTTTCTACAACGCAATCCAAGATAAACGGGTTCTTCATAAATTCATACCTTATTTCCTCCGAACTCAATCTCAACCAATTCTTTTCTTTAATACTATTTATGGAATGAAGCAAATCCGTCTCCTGAAAATATTTTAAACCCTCAATACGAACCTCTTTCACCGCATAACGTGGGTCTTCTAAACATACCAGTATTAAAAAAACAATTACAATAATGACAGATAAAAAAACAAGAACACCACCTAAATACCCAAGGTTCCTTAAAAATCTTTTTATTCTACCAACCACACCCCCTTTATTATTCTTCGTCTTTCTTCTAACGATTGGGTATGTTCCATAAATGGTCTTATGCATTGTTTACTCCCTCATCAATATATGTTAATAATGGCTCGGCAATCTTATTAATATTCCCAGCACCTAAAATTAAAACAACATCACCACCTTTTAACTGTTTCACCAGAAAATTAGGAACATCATACATATCTCTTATAAGGTATACATGGTCTGCCCCTTGCCTCCTTGCTGAATCAACAATAAGACTTGCATCTACACCTTCAATAGGACTCTCTCGCGAAGGATAAATGTCCGTCACAATTGCCATGTCCGATTTCAAAAGCACTTCCGCAAACGTATCTGCAAAAAACTTTGTTCGACTATAAAGATGTGGCTGAAAAATAACAATGAGTCGTTTCGGTTTAATCCACCGAACAGCCTCCATCGTGCTGGCAATCTCAGTCGGGTGATGTGCATAATCTTCGATAACAACAACGCCTTTCCTTTCTCCACAAAGTTGAAGTCGTCTTTGAACCCCTTCAAATTGCCTCAAACCATCTGAAATCAAACCAAATTTTAAACCTAAACATAAACCCACAGCACAAGCACCAAGAGCATTACGGATGTTATGGATACCTAACGAATGAATAACCACTTCACCAAGCCTACCTACAACACCTAATCGCTCATCCTGATTTATTACTGTAAACCGCGTTTTAATACTCCGTAACAACTCACTCACTGATGCGAATTTCTCACACATTTCAATTTTTATATCTACACCCCTAAGAGAAGCGGTTTCATCAAGTCCATACGTAATACAAACACTCTCTATTTCCGATAAAATAGATTTGATATTCGGATCATCAATACAAAGAATGGAATAACCATAAAAAGGAACACCATTACAAAAATCTATAAATGCCTGCTTAATGCGGTCTAAAGTCCCATAGTATTCCAAATGCTCCGCATCAATACTGGTAACCACTGCAATCGTGGGATGTAATCTCAAAAAAGAACCATCATGCTCATCCGATTCCGCAACAAGATAATCACCAGTGCCCCAGCGAGCATTCGTCCCACTTCGGTGAAGAATCCCACCAACAATACTTGTTGCACCAATATTCGCATGGTCTAAAAATGACGCTATCATAGAGGTGGTCGTAGTCTTCCCATGTGTCCCACCAACCACAACAGCATTCGGCTTTAAACGAATTAGGTCTGCTAACAAATCACTTCGATGAATTACAGGTACCCCTCGCTCCTTCGCTGTGACTATTTCTACATTATCATCAGATACTGCGGCTGAACGTACAACAATTCCTGCATCTCCAATATTCGCAGACGCATGACCTTCATAAAATTTAAGACCATAACCTATCAATCTATCAATAATCTCAGAACTTTTTAAATCCGAACCAGAAACCTCATACCCGAGATTGAGCAAGATTTCAGCTAAACCGCTCATCCCAATACCACCAACACCAACAAAATGAACTTTTCGCTTTACTCCATTCATTCCTTTGACCCTAAAAGTAAAATACGATATATAGTATACAATATATAGTATAAAAACAAAAAAGCAAAAATCAATATTTTTTTATAATTAGCTCTCTTTGTCTGGTAGTTCTTTATTATATTTTTCTTGTGAACGTTTAGCCCGTTTTGCTTTTTGTTTTTTTATTTTGCTTATTTTCTTTGAGATAGGTGCTTCTTTCCCAAGTTTTTGTAACTCTATGAGTTCACATAACCGTCGCCGAGCCAGAAAACGGTTTATCGATTGCGAACGAGATGTGTCCATCTTCACCTCAATCCCTGATGGGATATGTTTCAGATATACACCTGTTGACGTATGATTGACTTTCTGTCCTCCTGGTCCCCGAGCAGAAATAAATTGCTCTATCAAATCTTTTTCAAATATCCCTAATCCTTCCATTCTTTTATAGAGTTCTTCTTCTTTCTTTTGCGATATTCCGAAAAACATTTAATCAATTGGTTTATGGTAAATTTTTTTGGCTCAATGATTTAGTATCAGGAACAGTCCAGTCTGGTTTTGGTGTGTCTTTAAATGGTAGTTTGTTTAATCCTTCAGGCGGTTTTTTCTTAAAGAAAAAGTGATCAGCGAAATCTAAAACGACATCCCAATCCGATGGTTGAAGTGCATGTTCCCCTTCACGATAATGGATTCCAATATTTTCTGTAGCACCTAAAAATTGGTAGACAGGCACTGTACATTCATGCATGACCTGCGTACCCATAGGATTTGCCCATAAATCACCTAAAGCTTCACGAGATAGTTGTCCACGTGGTGCAATAAGTGCCTTTAAAAAATGCTGGTCAAATGGCAATCGGTCTTCTTTACCAATAAAATCTTTCAACCGTGGAACAAACCAATATGGGGCTACATCTGTAGTAATAGCCCTAAGTGTTTCCGCCCCTTTCCCAACAATTCTATACGAGCCACAACCTCCTGTCCCACTGGACTGAGGGATAACTAATGGGATTCGCTCATCATTTGCACTTGCCCACATCGATGCCTTGCCTCTACGTGAATGTCCAGTCAATGCTAATTGTTTAGTGTTCACCTCAGGTATTGTCTCCAAGAAATCTAAAACTCGTAAAGCACCCCAGCCCCAAACACCTAACGAACCCCAATCACATTCTGGATATAACTTATAAATCATCTGGTCTCTACTTCCACTGTCATCGTCCAAAACACTTTTATCATAGAGGCAAAGAGCATAACCTCTCTCTATACATTTCTTTGCTATTTCTTTATTATCATCATTCTCTTTCCAAAATTTAGGGATAAACAAAATCACAGGGCTTGGTTTCTCTTTAGCCGAAACAGGTAGAAACATCATCACATCTAACTTAAATTCAGGCGGTCCATAATACACTGCATACTCACGATACAATGCCTTATCATCAAATATCGTTGTCTCAATCAACAGTTCTGATTTTTGTATTTTCGGTGCTGGCGGTAAATGTCCATATTCATAAAACATCAATATTTCTTTTATCTCTTCTCTTCGTTTCCGCCAATCTTCAACTGTCTCCACCTTTTTCCCATCACAGAATTGGAAAGGATTTGGAATTCCTTCAAAAGAAGGCAATTCATTTACTTCTTTTAAGCATTCATTCGCACCACACATCCATTGTAAAGCGAACAAAACAAACAGAAATGAAATTACAATTTTGAAAGTGGAATAATACTTCATATCTTCAGATGTCCTTATATTATGGTTAACAATGATAGAATAATAGTAATTATTTTATTAATGAGGAGTCAACTATCATGCATGTTTTGATTACAGGTGGTGTCGGTTACTTAGGTAGCTGGGTCACCTATGAACTACTGAAAAAAGGGCATAAGGTCCGAATCTATGACCGCCTATGTTTTGGGAAGCCTGAAAAAGCGGAGTGGCTTTCCCATCCAAACGTAGAACTTATCGAGGGCGATATACGCTATTGGCAGAAATATCCCGACTTGTTTAATAGCATTGATGTGGTCATACACCTCGCAGGATTAGCCAACGACCCCTCTTGTGCCCTGTGTCCCATTACCGCAAAAGAAGTAAACACAGCCAGCACAGTCGAATTGGCACGGCAAAGCAGTCAAAAAGGAGTTAAAAAGTTTATATTTGCTTCTACCTGTGCCGTGTATGGAAAAGGGGTTGGTGATTGGCTCGATGAAGAAAGCCCAACAAATCCGTGGTCAATGTTCGCCCAAACGAAAAACGAATCCGAGAAAATAGTGCTATCATTAGGACATAATCAATTCTCCCCTGTGATTGCGAGGCTTTCCACCTTATTCGGCTATTCACCACGGATGCGGTTCGACCTCGCCTTAAACCTGATGACTGCAATGGCAAAAACGCAAGGAACTATTGAAGTCCATGGCGGAGGACAACAGTGGCGACCATTCCTTCACGTGCGGGACTGTGCCCGTGCCATCTGCATCCTTACCGAAGCAGAACAGAGCATGGTTCATAACGAGATATTTAACATCGGTGCAAATGAACTGAACAAGAGAATTTTAGACCTCGCAAATGAAGTCGCCTCACTTATCCCAGACACAAAGGTCGAAATACTTAAAGAAGATGAGGATTGGCGAACCTTCCGAGTACTGTTCAATAAATTCGCTTCACGATTCTCTTTTCAACCTGAATATAAAATCTATGACGGCGTTCAAGAAATATTAAATTGGTTCCACCAGAATCCATCCGAAGAGCCCTTTTCCGAAAAATACATCAACGTGTTCCGATTTAAACAATTAAAAACTATCCCTGTTAGCGAAGGAGGCGAACCCACTGCTCCACGATTTATTCCGTTAGCCAAACCCATACTTGGCAAGGAAGAAGAAACGGCTATTTTACAGGCGATACGAAGTGGTTGGCTTACCTCAGGCGATAAAATCAATGCCTTCGAACGAATGTTTGCATCGACCGTCGGAGCAAAAGAAGCGGTTGCTGTTTCTTCATGCACATCAGCAATTCATCTCTGCCTCGTAGAAGCAGGTGTCAAAGCAGGTGATGAAGTTATTACTCCGCCGATAACATGGGTATCTACAATTAACACCATCCTGAACATGGGTGCTAAACCTGTTTTCGTTGATGTTGACCCGATAACCTTCAACATTAATCCCGAACTTATTGAAGAAAAGATAACAAAAAAAACAAAAGTGATTATCCCTGTAGACCTCGCAGGACATCCCTGTGAATTGGAGGCAATCCAAAATATCGCAGAACGATACAATCTCCACCTAATCGAAGATTCTGCCCATGCCTTAGGTGCTACGTATCATTCAAAACCCATCGGTTCTATCTCAGAACGAACCTGCTTCAGCTTTTATGCCACCAAAAACATTACAACCATCGAAGGCGGTATGATTACTCTATCCGACCCCGAAAAAGCACGAATGTTAAGGATATTAGCAACAAATGGCTTGACCGATACCGCTTGGGACAGATATGGAAGGAGTGCCTTCTATCGCCCACAAGAATTGGTCTCCGCTGGTTTCAAATATGCCATGAGCAACGTATCCGCAAGCATCGGCGTAGAACAAATCAAAAAACTAAGCACCTTCAACAGCGTTCGCCAGAGACTGGTACAACGGTATTACTACTCCCTATCAGACATAGATGAAATTATCCTACCCAAAACAAAAGAACATGTCCAGCATGCATGGCACCTGTTTATTATCCGACTGGATACAAAAAAAATAGGCAAGTCCCGCGATGAAATCGCCTTCATGCTAAGGCAGGAGAACATCGGAACAGGTATTCATTTCTACGGTGTGCATCTCCACCCATATATCCAACAACAATGCAATGTAAGCCCTGAATCCTGTCCTGTAGCAACTCAAATTTCCAATGAAATCCTATCATTACCTCTGCATCCAGAGCTGACAGAGGAAAATATCCAATACATCGTTGACGCATTAAAAAAAGTGATTTACTACGCCAAACACTAAACTACCGTTAAGCCCGTTATTACCTCTTTACAGTGCGTCATTACTCACAGAAGATGTATTTGATAATCTTATCCGCCTCATGGTAATCAGGAATAAGAATATCTGCACCTGCACGAAGCAACCTCTGCCTCTTATGCATATCCCAGCCATATCCCTTCTTCTCATCCGATGCCACACCCAAAGCAATTCCACCTTGCTCTTTAACATTCCTCAACTCTACAGGACCATCACCAATCGCCATAACCTCCGGACCATGAAGATTATGCACCGCTATAATCTCACGAATAACCTTCTCCTTTGAATACTCTTCTATACTCGGCAATGCACCCCAAATCTCCTCAAAATACGAATCCACACCCAAAACACTTGCCTCATGACGAACATCTTCACGGTCAGTCCCACTAAACACATACATAATAACGCCTCGCTTCTTAAGTTCTTCAAGAAAATACAATACATTACGCACCGTAACCTGCTCAATAGTCAACTCCCCATTTTGTAACTTCCGAATTCGCTCCCGCACAGGAATAAGCAACCGCTCATTATAAATCGCCTTATAACCCCATTCATCCAATATCTTATCCTCCGGTACTAACCCATGAGCACGAACCATCTGAACCAGCCTCTGCATCTGGAAAATCGTTTGAATACCCGTCGTCTCCTCTATCATCTCCGCTACTTCTTTCTCAATCTCCGCCGTAGGCTCATGTTCACCACATATCATCTCCACACACATCGGACCCATAATATTCTGCCACCCCTCACGAAGAAGACTAATAGTCCCATCAAAATCAAAAAGAATATGCTTTACACGACCTAATGTAATATTCGGATTTACAACCTCAATCTCTGTCTCGGGCAAAAATGTCTGTGATACTGACATAAAAACACTCCTATTACATCGTTAAACTGGGAGTACAAGAAGATACATTATAACAAAAATGACCCTCTCAAGAATAACCACCCTAACATCTCAATGCTTCCACAATCTCTTTTCACCCAAACTCCCTAATCTACTATCACGTATCACGCCTTTCATAAACAAATAGATATTTGTTTTATCAAACTCATCCATCCTCACTGGGTCATTAAAACCATCTGCTTTA